>JALSSH010000546.1 GCA_026984385.1 Ardenticatenia bacterium
CGGAGACGCCGACAGCGTCTACAGCGCCTTCCACATCGGGGGATTGTTCCAGCACAATCCGCATAGCGCGGTTGATGTCATCGGCTAACGTGGGCGAAGGCTCGCGGCAAAATTCCACGAAGAGCGTGCGCCCCAGTGACGTTTCCGCGATGAAGGCCTGCCGAGCCTGCCCCAAGCCTGCGCGATCGAGCGCTTGCTGGGCAGCAGAGATCGCGCTTGTTTCCTGTAAGGAGCTTGTCTCAAGAGCTGTTAACGCACCCGGGTCTTTGGCCTCTGTGCCGCTGAAGAAGTTCAGCCACGCCCAAACCGCTGCCCCCGCGATCACAGCCGCGAGCAAGGCCACGCCCAATAACGTGCGCAACGTGCCACTGCGTTTGCGCGCGGCACGTTCTTCTTGTGCGGCCAGCGCGTCATCGCCAAGTTCCGGCACACTTTCCGGCGGTGTGGCGAAGAGATCGCGCAGGGCTTGTTCGTCCTCGGCACGTGGGGGTTCTTCTTCCTCAAATTCGGAAAGTTCCGCCAAAAAGTCCGTGCCCGTATCCAGTTCTTCGTCCAGTTCAAAGGCATCGTCGGTGTCCAACACAGCCTCGAATTCGGCCAAATCGTCCTCTTCGGAGAAGAAAGACTCGTCAATGATGCCGTATTGATCGAGAGCGTCGTCGGTGAAGGCACTTGCGGCGCTTGTTTCTTCCACCTCGTCAAAAAGGCTGCCCAGTTCGTCGGTAAAGGCAGAGGGCGTGGGGCTTTCCGTTGTGGCCGCTTCGGGGAATTGTTCGTCGATCTGTCGGAGCATTTCTCGTGCTTTGTCGGCTTGGCTGAAATTGGGGTCTAGCTCCAATGCTTTTTGCAGTGCCGCGCGAGCCTCGGTGGGAGTTTCAACCGCGTGAGCTAAAATCCACCAGGCTTGAACGTTGTTCGGTTCTGCGTCTAAGATCGGGCGCAAGATGCGCTGCGCTTCTTCGATGCGGTCTTGTTGGGCGAGCTGATAGGCTTCGCGTAGCTGTTCGTGCGTGTCGCTCACTTTGGTATCCTCCCTGCCGTCGCGCGTTGGGGTCTCGTCTCGCATTATAGCGCTGCCCCCGTGCCTCGCAAACGCGATCGGTCGTTAGCGGATGAGGCAAGTTGAGAAGGTCGTAAGAAAATTGTCGGAAGGGCGAAAGAAGACCTAATTAATCCTTGACAAATTTCTACAGGTTTTTTATACTGTTGTCAACAGTCCGTAACAGGACATCCCACCACCCCACCCGCTAGAGCGTCGCGTTTCCCCACACGCGACGCTCGTCTTTATGCGGTTTTTCCCTCAATGTATGTTCATCGGAAAGACGCCGCGCGTTGCTGATGCGTTGACGCGCGGCGTGGAAATTATGCGGTGGCGCGGGTAGAGCGTTGCTTGGCGTGCAAACGAGCGAGATAGACTTTTGTCAATTCTGCAACCACCGACGGCAGCGCGATCAAGGGGATGATGTAAGCCCAATGTAGTGCCGTCAACGGTTCGGTGTCAAAAACGTTGCTGAGGAAGGGAACATAGAGCACGAGTAAGAGCAACACGATGGATAGCGCGACGGCGTATTGCATGTATTTATTGGAAAAGATGCCGATCTTGATAAGCGGGTAGAGTTCTGAGCGCGCTGTATAGGCACGCAGCAACTCTGAGGACGAAAGCGTGACGAAAGCCATCGTTTGCGCCAATTTCCAAGAGTCTGGCTCAATCCACCGCCCGAGAACAAATGCGCCCAACGTGGCGACGGTGATCACGATGGTTTGGATTAACATGCCGACGCGCATATCGTAGTCAATAATCGGCTGGTTGGGGTCGCGCGGCGGTTGATCCATGAGGTCCGGGTCGCCCTTTTCTACGCCCAGCGCCAAAGCCGGTGCGCCGTCGGTAAGCAAATTCAGCCACAAAAGTTGAATGGGGGTCAACGGCGAAGGTGCTCCGGCCAACGTTGCTAAAAAGATCACGGCAATCTCGGCTAGGTTGCAGCTTAGCAGGAAGAAGACAAATTTACGGATGTTGGAATAGATCACGCGCCCTTGTTCCACAGCGGAGACGATGCTCACGTAGTTGTCGTCAGTGAGCACCATGTCGGCAGTTTCCTTAGAAACGTCCGTGCCGGTGATGCCCATAGCGATACCGATACTGGCGCGTTTGAGCGCAGGGGCATCGTTGACGCCGTCGCCCGTCATGGCAACAATGTAATCTTGTGCGCGGAAGGCTTCCACAATACGCACCTTGTGCTCCGGCGAGACACGCGCGAAAACGTCCACATCGTTAATAGCGTTGAGCAGTTCCTCCTCGCTCATTCGCTCCAGCTCCTCGCCGCTGACTACGCGCCTACCTTCGCGCAGCAATCCGATCTGTTCGGCGATGGCGCGCGCCGTCTCCGGGTAGTCGCCTGTGACCATGACGGTACGGATACCCGCTTTGCGCGCCCGCTCGATGGCCGGGGCCACTTCCGGACGCGCTGGGTCGATCATGGCGATCAGTCCGATCAGCGTCAGGTCGTGCTCGATCTCCTCCGGTGTGGGCGATTGAGATACCGTGTCAATCCGCCGTTCAGCAATTGCCAGCACGCGCAGAGCTTGGTTTGCCATCTCGCGGTTGACCTTGAGCACTCGCTCGCGCAGCTCTTCAGTGAGTGGCACATCTTGCCCGTTGAGCCGAATATGTGTGCACAGCTCCAAGACGATCTCCGGTGCGCCTTTGGTGAAGACGATATAGCCCCCTTGCGGGTCTTTGTGAATGGTGCTCATGCGCTTGCGCGCGGAATCAAAGGGAACTTCGTTTACGCGGGGATAGCGGCGCTCTATTTCCTCGCGCCACAAGTTCGCTTTAGCCGCGGCCACTACCAACGCGCCTTCGGTCGGGTCGCCGACTATACGATATTCCGCGTGGCCGTTATTCGTTTCGAGAAAGGCGTCGCTGGCGAGTAACCCGCCCATAAGCAAATGATGTAAGTCGGTGTTGCTTTCCGTTGCGACTTCGTGCCCGTCCTGGTGAAAAGTGCCCTCCGGAGTGTATCCCTGCCCGCTAACCTCGAAAATGGTGTCGTCCACGTAAAGTTTAACGGCAGTCATTTCGTTTTGAGTGAGTGTGCCGGTTTTGTCCGAGCAAATCGCCGAGGCGCTACCCAGCGTTTCGACGGCGGGCAAACGGCGTACTAAGGCATTGCGTTTGATCATCTCGCGCATCCCCAGCGCCAAATTAATCGTCACGACGGCGGGAAGTCCCTCCGGAACAGCCGCAATTGCCAACGCCACCGCCGTCAGCAGCGAGTCTTCGAGTGCGCCGAGCAAGTCGAATTCGCCGCTTGCCAACTCGCGCGCGAAGATTACGCCGCCGACCAACACGCAGATCGCAAGCGCTCCAATGCTCAACATACGGCCAAGCTGATCCAATCTCCGTTGAAGGGGCGTTTCTTCCTCTTCGGTGGATTGGATCATGTCGGCGATCTTGCCGATCTCGGTGTGCATCCCCGTAGCGACAACAACGGCTTTACCGCGCCCATAGGTCACAATAGTGCCCATATAGGCCATGTTGCTTCGATCGCCGATCATTACGTTTTCCGGCAATTGCAGTTCGGCGTGTTTTTCTACGGCAACCGACTCGCCGGTCAGCGAAGATTCGTCAATGCGCAAGTTCATTGTTTCCAACAAACGCACGTCAGCAGGCACGTAGTCGCCTGTCTCCAAGATCACGATGTCGCCCGGGACGATCTGGTCGGCGCGGATGGTGATGTGGTGACCGTCGCGGATGACGGTCGTTTCCGGCTCGGCCATTTTGCGCAAGGCGGCGAGCGCCTCTTCAGCTTTGCCCTCTTGCACCACGCCGAGGATCGCGTTAAGGAGCACAATAGCCGCAATGGCCGCCGCTTCTACCCAGTCCCCCAGCGCGGCGGAAAGCACCGCTGCAAAGATGAGGATGTAGATCACGAAACTTTGGAACTGAGCGAGCAGTCGTTGCCAAAAGGTCGGGCGCGGGCGCTCTTTGAGGGCGTTTGGCCCGTAGTGTTCCAAGCGTGCGGCAGCTTCTGCGGAAGATAGCCCCTTGACCGGATCGGTTTGGAGCGCTTCGAGTACCTTTGCGGTGGGTAGGGTGTGCCAAGGGAGTTGTTTTTGTGGTAAGGACATAAGCCGTTTGTGTTCTCCTTGGGCGCATGAGAAGCCCATTTTGGTCGTTTTCTGATGCAGTTCTCAATCTTAGCATACTTAACACACTTTGCAGCGTGAAAACACCCCCCTAAAATTTGGGGGGCAAGTTCGCAGAGCGGCAGAATGCGGCTATAATCGTGGGCGTGACGCTCGAACATTTGTATCGGCGATGAGGCAACAGGTGGCGGAATGAGCAAGCAATTTTGGAGCGGGCCTGCAGGCACAGGCAAAACGACAGCGGCGATTAAGCATCTGCGCGCGTTGGTGGAAGGCGGCGTGCCTGCGCAAAACCTGCTGGTCCTGATCCCGCATCGGGCACTGGGTTTGCCCTATCAGCAGGCTTTCGCCGCGCCGGACTGGCCCAACGGCGCGCAAATTGACGTGGCGACACTGGGCGGCATCGCGCGGCGCGGCTTGGAGCGCTTTTGGCCGTTGGTCGCACACAAAGCCGGTTTTGCGCACCCCGAACGCGAGCCAACCTTCCTCACCATCGAAACTTCGCAATATTACATGGCGCGCCTGGTCAACCGCGAGTTGCAAACCGGCGTCTTTGATAGCGTCAGCGTGACGCCCTTTAACATCATGCGCCAAACGCTGGACAATCTCTCCAAAGCTGCTGTCAACGGTTTTCCGCCGAGTGAGATCGCCGAGTGCTTGATCGCCGCTTGGGGAGATCGCCACTCCAGTCGCCCGCCCGTTTACCGTGCCACTCAAGCGCTGGCACTGGAGTTCCGCGAGCTTTGTTTGGCCGAAAACCTGCTGGACTTTTCGCTGCAAATCGAGTTGCTGATGCGCTATTTGCTGGACGAGCCGCTTTTTGCGCAGTATACACGCACACGCTATCGGCACGTGGTGGCGGACAATCTGGAGGAAAATTTCCCCGTTGTGGCGGATTTTTTGCGCTGGCTGTGGCCGGAGCTGGAATCTGCGTTGCTGATCTACGACGAGGACGGCGGCTACCGCATTTTCTTGGGCGCCGACCCGCAGGGCACGGCGACGCTTGCGGAGCTTTGCGACGAGGTGGTCACCTACGACGCAACGGTAACGGCGTCCGCGCCGATGGTCGTGTTGGCGCGCGAAGTGGACGCTGTCCTCACGGGTGAACCTGTGCCTTCTTTGGACGATCTTTCCGCCGACCCCGCCGAGGGGTTTACGTTTGCCGCCCATCGCTTCTATCCGCAAATGGTGGATTGGGTGGTGGACGAGATCACGGCGCTGGTAGAAAAAGGCGTCTCGTTGCGCGAGATTGTGGTGCTCGCGCCGTTTTTGGGGGACTCGTTGCGCTTCGCGCTGGAAACGCGGCTGGCAGAGCGCGGGATCGAGACAGTTTCGCACCGACCGTCGCGCGCATTGCGGGACGAGCCGGCGGCCCGCGCCTCGTTAACGCTGATGGCGCTCGCTCATCCGGAGTGGGGCTTTGCGCCGCCTGCTGCTGACGTGGCCGATGCGCTGAGCCAAGCCATTGTGGAACTCGATCCGGTGCGGGCATGGCTGTTGGCGCAAGTGGTGTATCGGCCCGGGCAAGACGTGCTCGGCTCGTTTGACGCCATCCGTGACGCGCGCACCCAAGAGCGCATCACCTTCTTGGTCGGTGAAAAGTATGAGGCTTTGCGCGCCTGGTTGATGGACTATCGCGCCAGCGGAGCTAACACGCCGCCGGATTTGTTTCTGCGCCGTCTTTTCGGCGAGGTGCTGGCGCAGCCCGGGTTCGGCTTCCATGCGGACTTGGACGCCGGGCGCGTGGTGGCACAATTGGTGGAAAGCGCGCAGCGCTTCCGCCACACGCTTTACCCGCGTGGCGTGGAAGATTGGTCGGCGGTGGGCCGTGAGTATTATGAGCTGGTGCGGCAAGGGTTGCTCGCCGCGCTCTATATGACGCAGTGGCGCGACGAGGAGCGCGAAGCGATCTTTTTGGCCCCTGCTTATACTTTCCTGATGCGCAATCGCTGGGTGGACTACCAATTTTGGCTGGACGTGGGCAGCGGCTTTTGGTGGGAGCGGCTCGAACAGCCGTTGACGCACCCTTACGTCCTACGGCGCGATTTTCCAACGGGGCAAGTTTGGACGGACGGCATGGAATTTCAGGCGCGCCAAGAAGCACTGCGGCGGTTGGTTTTGGGGCTGGTGCGGCGTTGTCGCAAGCGCGTTTACGCGGCCATTGCAGATTTAGGCGAACAGGGCTTTGAGCAACGCGGCCCGCTGTTGCATTTGGTGCAACGACTAACCCAGCTCCACAGTCAGGCGGAGGAGGCATGATGTCCGCTCGGAAAAAGCGTGAAGCGCACGTGCGGCTTCGTTCTGAGCAGGCCGCCATCATCGAGGGCTACGCGGGCGGCAAGGTCGGCATCGCAGCGGTGCCGGGGAGCGGCAAAACGTTCACATTAGCGCACCTGGCCGCCCGCCTGATCGCGGATCGGCGGGTGCAGGACGAGGAGGAGGTGCTGATCGTCACCTTCACCAACTCCGCCGTCAACAGCTTTCAGGCGCGCATCGCAGAGATATTGGAGCGCGAGCACGGCTTGTTGCCCACAGTGGGATATCGGGTGCGCACGCTGCACGGCTTGGCGCATGACATCGTGCGTGAGCGCCCCTCGCTGGTCGGGCTGACGGGCGACTTCGTAATCTTGGACGATCGGCTGGTGTCGGAGATCCAAGAAGAAGTCGTTTTGCAGCTTTTGCCTGCCTGGGTTGAGCGGTTGGCCCTATATTTGCACCCGGACGTTGTCTATCGCCGTGCGCGCCGCAAGCTGGAAGAGGATTTGCCCTCGCTGGTTACCTCGTTTATCAAACGTGCCAAAGACCATCGGCTGACGCCTGACGATCTGTTTGCCGTGTTGGAAGAGATGGACGGGGACGCTTTTGTGCTGGCGGCTTTTGCTACTCAAGCCTATGCGGACTATCAGCGCAGCTTGGGCTATCGCGGTGCGGTAGACTTCGACGATTTGGTGCGGTTGGCGTTGGAAGCGTTGCAAATGGACGCTGAGTATTTGGCACGCCTGCAAGCCCGTTGGCCGTATATCTTAGAGGACGAGGCGCAAGACAGCAGCCGTTTGCAAGAGGAGATGTTGCGCTTGCTCAGCGCCGAGCGAAATTGGGTGCGTGTGGGCGACCCGAACCAGGCGATCAACACCACGTTTACCACCGCCGATCCGCGCTTTTTGTTGGAGTTTTTGCAAGAGCCGGGCGTTGTCGAGCGTCCGCTTTCAGTTTCCGGACGCAGCGCCGCGCCGATTGTGGACTTGGCTAACGAGCTGGTGCGCTGGGCGGTGTGGGAGCATCCGGTTGAGGAGCTGCGAACGGCCTTCACCTTGCGGGAAGACGGGGACGCGCCGCGTGGTGTGATCCAGCTTACCCCCTCCGACGATCCGCAGCCCAACCCGCCCGAGGAAAGTTGCTTTGTGCAGCTTTACTACCATCCGGAGCGCAAGATCACGCCGGAACAAGAGTTGGAGATTGTGGTTGCCAGCGAGGAATTTTCGCTTG
>JALSSH010000547.1 GCA_026984385.1 Ardenticatenia bacterium
GCGGGGCCGATTTGCGGAGGGGGGGGCCGAGCCGGGGGCGACCGTTCAGCGAACGAAGGCGGATCAAACGCCGATGTGGAAAACGCGACGGTACAAGTTGCTTGTGGGGGTGTTCGTGGCCGGGGTTGTACTGGGGCCCGTGATGGCGCGGTGGGCGCTGGGTGCGAGGCGGGCGCGCGAACGCGCCCGCCGCATGGCCCTGCTGCGCTCGGACGATCCCCAGCAGCGCAAGCGTGCGGCGTGGTCACTGGTGGACGACCCGGACCCGGCGTTGATCGCATTCATCCGGCGGCAGTTGATGGGGGGCGAGCAGGTGGCCGATGTGCGCGAGTCGTATGCGTGGACGCTGGGCAACTTGCAGGATCCGCGGAACTTTGCGACGTTGGCGCGGGTGTTGGAGGCGGAGCACGATGGTTACGTGCGCGCCGCGGTATGGCTTGCCGCGGCCCGCGTGGACGGAGCGCGGTTCGAGCGGCTCGCGCAACGGCGGGGCCTGGCGAGGCTTTGGGATCGGATCGGAATCGCGGAGGGCAGGCTGCTGCTGGGTAACGTCACGGACGTCGGGCTACTACTGGATGTCGCGGCGACGGGGACGGCGCAGCAGCGTTACGTAGCGGGTCGCGCGTTGTACAAATGGCTGCGTCCTTTGCTGGAGACGGCGGGACGCTGGCCGCTGTCGGGGGGCGTAGACGGCGCGGGAGCGTGGCCACGGGCATTCGTGGGGGTGGTGGCGCGGCGGTGCGAATCGCTGGACTTGCAGGCGATCGCGAACGACAACCTGCGTTTCGCGGAGCGGATCGGTCGTTTGCATCGTGACGAGGCGCGGATCACGAACGCGCGCGACGATTTGGCAGGGCTTCTGTTTGCCCGATAGCGCAAACACCTGCTCGCGCTATTGCGCATCTTTTTGCGGTCAAAGAGGTTGCGTCGATTGGCGAAAGGGTGGGGGCGGCCATAGAATCACCAACGCGTTCGCTCCGGGTCGGGGTTGGAAACGCGCATGTACATGCAACCGTGGCGAACGCCGACTGTGTGAGGCGTTCGTGCAAGAAAGGACACCACAGGATGATGATTTCAGAGAAGGTAAACCAGGCGCTCAACAAGCAGATTACCAACGAGTTTTATTCCGCGCACGTGTATCTGGCGATGGCGTGCATGTTCGACGGCAAGGGGCTGAAGCTGCTGGCCAAGGCGTTTCGCAAGCAGACCGAGGAAGAGCGGGAACACGCCTACAAAATCCTCGATTATGTTCTTGAGCAGGGGGGCGAGGTGAAGATCGAGGCGTTGCCCGAACCGCCCGCCGAGTATCCGACCGTCTTGGCGGCGCTGGAGGCGGCGCTCGAACACGAGAAGCTGGTCACGAGCCAGGTTCATGATCTGTGCGCGCTCGCGGCGGAGGAGAAGGACTACGCGACCGGGCACATGCTCGGTTGGTTCGTCGAAGAGCAGGTCGAGGAGGTCGCGAGCATGCAGCAGCTTGTGGATGTTGCGAAGATGTGCGGCAACGCGTTGCTTCAGCTCGAAGCGTACATGATCCACCACGGTAGCTGACGCCCGTCTTGCCACGCGGTGTTGCTCCTGGTGCGGCGAGCGCGCGCGGCGAGA
>JALSSH010000548.1 GCA_026984385.1 Ardenticatenia bacterium
TTCGTGTTCCGGTTCGCGGTAAAACCAAGTGCTTGCGTTGGTTGCCATGCTTTATTTAACTCCTGCTGCATATCCACCATATGCCGCGCCAATCATACCACCAAAGCGCCGTCGCTGGCGAACTTTTACTGTGTGCCAATCGGTGAGCTTTACCGTTTGGCCCCCACATTCTCCTTGAAGTCATAAATGCCGTCGTGGATCGCCCAGGCCCCGCACCCTTGCGGACAGCGCATCCGCTCCCCTGCGCGCTCTAGCGCGCTGCCGCAATGCACACATTTGAAGAGCGGCCCATCGAGCGCGGCGGGCGGCTCTTCGCCGACGGCGCGGTTGAGCGTAAAGACGCTGGGCGAAAACGGCGCGAGCTGTCCCGTCGGTTGCAACAAAGCGTCCAGCGCCACCAAAATATCCGTCGGCACAAGGCGCTTGAGCGCCCCCAGCCGAAAGTAGGAAAGCGCCAAGCGGCGCTCTGTGCGAAAGCCCGCCGCTTTGAGCTGTTCGGCCATGTAGCGCGGGTGAAAGTCAAAGTTCAGCGCCACGAACTCGACCGGCTCCAAGGTGAAGGGGTTCCAGGCCTGGCGGCGCAACAGCCAGCGCACAATCGCCTTAAGATTGCGTTTGTTGGCGTATTCCAGCACAAAGGGCGCGTTCGGGGCCAAGATTTGGCGAATTTGGCGCAGCGCGGCGGGCACGTCGGCCATGTGATGGATCACGCGCTCCATCAGCGCCGCGTCACAACTGCCGGGCATCAGGGGGAGATGGTAAATATCCGCCGCCACATAAATCAGCCGCTCGTCGCGGCCCAGCACCTGTTGCGCTTCGCGGAGCATGGTCCGCGAATAGTCCAACACGATCACCTGCTCGTAGCCGTCCAACTCGTTGGTCATGCGCCCGAAACCGGCGCCCAGGTGGGCGATGCGCTTGCCGCGCGGCGGCAACAGCCGATGAAGCGCGATGCGCTCGGTGCGGTCTTCGTAGTGGCGCCCCTGGCCTTCCCAAAAGGCCGTGCGATAGTCCGAACCTTCGTAATCGCAGAGCGGCGGGGTATCTTGGCTCACGGTGTGCTCCTCGCAAGGTGTGGATCGGTTACTCGGCGGGTGGGGTGATGATGCCGATATCGGGGGCGGGGGTGGCGGTCGGTGCGTTGCTGGGCGGGATGATCGCCTCGGCAGTCGGCTCGGTGGTCGGCGTTGTGTCTGTTGGCATTCCCCGCTCGCCGCTTGCCGCTTGGAACGCTTGCGGCCCGGGCCAGGGATGGGTGCACGCTTCGGTCGGCGCGAGCAAGTCTACGTTCCCCGCCATCGCCTCCAACACAAAGTCCGGCACTTCGTCCCACCCGCTCGGCAGATTGTCTAGCAGGCAGACGTAAACTTCCAGCAGCCCGCGCAAATTGTCAAAGGGGACGTGGAGCTGCGTTTCGTTGAGTGGAATTTCCACATCCACCGGCAGATGGATCGGGATGGTGGTATCCACCGGCACGGTCATTTCCAGCTTGACCGGCAAGACCAGCCCCGCCGGAAGCACCAAGTCCACACGTCCGTTGATAAGACCGCCGCCCCCGGGCAGCGTAAAGGAGGCGTTGGCGGCAATTGGCACGTCGGCGGT
>JALSSH010000549.1 GCA_026984385.1 Ardenticatenia bacterium
CACATCCTCCGGCACACCCAAGCCCGCTTCATGCAGTGCGCAGATTGCCCCCACCGCCATCAGGTCGTTGCAGGCAAAAATGGCCGTGGGCGGAACGGGCAACGCCAACAATTGGCGCGTGGCGCGATAGCCGCTTTCGTGCAAAAAATCGCCGTTGACGATCAACGCCTCGTCGAGCGGCACGCCTGCCGTTTGTAACGCCTCCGTGTAACCTTCTACGCGCTCGGCACTGGGCGTGAGGTACGAAGGGCCGGTGATACACCCGATGCGCCGATGCCCAAGCCCGAGCAAATATTCGGTTGCCAGCACGCCCCCTTGTTTGTTGGCGGTCAAAATCTCGTCCACCGTGGGGATATCCGCCGTGCGGTCCACCATCACGACGGGCGTTTCATGGGAAGCCAGCAGCGCCAGCGATTCGTTGTACGCGCCGGTGGAAATGAGCAGAATCCCGTCCACCTGGCGGGATAGTAGCACCTGGAGGTATTCGAGTTCACGTTGGGGGTCGTCGCTGGCGTTGCCCATGATGATGTTGTAGCCGCGCTCAAAGCACACGTTTTCAATGCCCAAAAGCAGCTCGGCAAAGAAGGGGTTGGCGCTGTTGGGCAAGAGCACACCGAGCGTCAGCGTGCGGTTGTTGCGCAAGCTGCGCGCCAGGCGATTGGGGCTGTAATTCAGCTCCGCCATCGCCTGGAGCACGCGCTCGCGCGTGTCCGGGCTGACGTAGCGCGTCCCGTTGATCACGTGGGACACGGTCGAAGTGGAAACTTGCGCCGCGCGGGCAACGTCCCGAATGGTCGCCACGATCTCGCTCCGATCTTTCGGTGTGCGGTGTGGTTAAAAAAGCGACGCGACATACATCGAAACGTTTGCGCAAACGTTTCGATCCCACTATATACGCAAGAGACGGACGCTGTCAAGCTTTTGCGCGCGCGGAAGAGTTGAGCGCCTCACACTTTGCAAAGCGGCTAAACATGTTACAATGCGCGGCGGCGTGTTCTGCCGGCACGTCAAAATCGCCCCCGTGGGGCCGCGTTTTTGCACTGCACATTGACGACACACCACGAGGATCAATCCATATGTCCGGTTATGCCTGGTTAGGGGTTATCGTAAGCGCTGCCGTTTCCACGCTGGCGATTGGCGCGTATATTGTGATGGCGCTTCCTTACTTTGACAATATGCCTTATCTGGCCGAACTAAAACGTAGCACCCCGAAAGCAACCGCTATCGGGGCGCTGATTTTTCTGCTTTTCTTCGGCCTTTTCTACCTGGCCGCTCTCTATTTGAACCAAGACACCAGCGGCCCGCTGCTGCTCTTCGCCGCGCTGGTGATCGCGCTGCCGATGAGCTTGTTGCTCGGCACAGAAACTTGGGACAGACACAACGGGCATGGCATGAGCAAAGTTCCCGGGCCGCGAGCCGTCGCTGTGGCGACCGGCATCGGGCTTTTGGAGCTTTCGGTGGTCGCGTTGACGTTTGTCGCCGTGCTCTGAGCGCGGCTTGTTGTGCGGGCCGAATGCTTTTGCTTATCCTGGTCAGGTGCGAGGCCCGAAAACGGGGTCTCGCTACTTTGCGTTTTGCGGCTCTGAAGAGCCAGCGGCATTTTCACGCAAGACCGAAAGCACCTCTGCCCCTGTGACGCGCTTAAGCTCGGCGCTGCGCATCTTCAACAGCGCGTTGACCCCACCGCCGCCCGCGTAAATCACCTCGTGCTCCAACACGGCGGGGTCTATGAAGGCGGGCATGGGGGTTTTCAGCCCCACCGGCGGCACTGTGCCCACCGCGTAGCCCGTCAGCGCCAAAACTTGCTCGGCTTCTGCCAGGCGAACGTGCTTGCGGCTAACTCTCAGCCGTTGCGCCAATTTGCGTGGGTCAACGCGGCGCGTGCCGCAGGCATACACCGCGAACGGCCTCCCATCCACCAAAAAAATCACCGTTTTGACAATCTGCGATTCGTCCACACCCAACGCCTTGGCCGCTGCGGGCACGGTGGGCGTAGGTTGCCCGGGGGAGACGATCTCCGCCTCGATCTGCTGATTTTCCAAATAGGCCCGCAAATTTTGCGGCGAAAGCGGCTTGGTGGCGCTCTGCGCTTGTTCTTCGGCGAAGAACATTTCCACTGCCGCGCCGGTGTAGTCGATCAAATCCTTGCCTGCTGCCACGCCTTCCGGTGACTTTAGCGCGGAGTCTAACGCGGAGCGGCTGGGGAAATGCACCTCTACTATGCGCTCGTAAGGTGCGTCACCGGCGGGGCTTCCGAAGACTTCGCCGGACTGCACACGTTGCACGCCGGGCATCTTGCGGAGCAAGTCCAAGTTGCGTTGATAGCGGCGTTCCAAGTCGCCGTCTTCGGCGGCTTTGCGAATCAAAATCACCAATTTGACCATGGGGCAAGTGTCCTTCAAGCCGTGTGGGCGAACGTCGGTTTGTCGCCCCTCTCTGATGATGCTAGTATTGCAAATACCGCGCGCGGTTGCCAAGTGTGCCCAAAAACGTGTGCGGCCCTCCACGTCCAACGAGTGATTACGGCAGGTAGCGCCATGAGTGCATCCAACGTTTCCTATCCCTACCGCCGCCAGCGCTTCGCGCCGAGCCGCCGCCCGAACCCCTGGCCGTTGCGCCTTTTCTGGCTGACGCTATCCGGCGCGGCTTTGCTTTTTTTCCTGCTGATGATCATGGTGGCAGGCTACGAATTTTTGCACCAGGATGAAATTTACCCGGGCGTTTCAACCGTGTTGGGCGTAAACCTGGCCGGTATGACGCGACAAGAAGCTATCTCCGCGCTGGAGGCACGTTTTACCTATCCCGACGAAGCGGTTTTCGTCTTTCGCTATGGCGGGCGTAACTGGGAGTTCACCGCGCGGGAGCTGGGCGTGCGCTTGGACGCGGCGGCGACGGTTAACGCCGCCTACAACGCGGGACGCGAGGACGGCTGGCTGGCGAGTTTGTTGGCGCAATTGGATTTGTGGACGAACGGCTACCCGCTGGCGCCGGTGGTGGTTTTTGACCAGAGCGAAGCCGAGCAGCTCTTGCAACAGATCGCCACCGACTATGTCAACCGCCCCGTGCTCGACGCCACGTTGACGATCCAAAACGGACGCGCCGAGGCAACCAGTAGCCAAATCGGGCGGCAGGTGGACGTGGCCGCCACGCTGAGCGCGCTCCGCAGCGAGATCGTCGCTTTGCGCACGCGCAGTGAGATTAACTTGGTAGTGGACGAGACCCCGCCACAAGTGCGTGACGTGAGCGCCGCTGCTGAGCAGGTTAATCGGATGCTCGCCCTGCCGATCACGTTTTATATGGAAGGAGAAAACGCCGCCGGCCCCTGGAAAATTTCCGTTGAGGAGCTGGAGGCGATGCTCGTGTTGGAAGAGGTGCAGCGCGACGACGGCACGGTGGACTACGAGGTGAGCCTAGACACAAGCCGCGCCCGCGCCTTTCTCGAAGAGCTGGCCCCGGAACTGACGAGCGAGCCGCTCAACGCGCGCTTTGTCTTCAACGACGAGACGCGCCAATTGGAGGTGATCCAGCCCAGCGCGTCCGGTCGTGCGTTGGATCTCGAAGACACGTTGGCGCGCTTTCAGCAAGCTGTTTTTGCCGACGACGCCGCCGCGCGCAGGGTACGTTTGGCTTTTTACGACGTACCGCCGGACGTTCCGGATACGGCCACTGCGCAGCAGTTGGGCATCACCGAGCTGGTCGAAAAGCGCACGACTTACTTTTCCGGCTCGACCGCTGCGCGCCGCAAAAATATTCAGGTGGCCGCCTCGCGTTTTCACGGTTTGGTGATCCCGCCCGGGGGCGTGTTTTCCTTCAATGAGTGGTTGGGCGATGTCAGTGTAGAAACCGGCTATGAACAGGGGTTGATCATCGTCGGCGACCAGACGATCACCGGAGTGGGGGGAGGAGTGTGCCAAGTTTCGACCACTGCCTTTCAGACCGCCTTTTACGCAGGCTTCCCTATTCTAGATCGCGTCAATCACGCTTACCGCGTTAGCTACTACGAACAGGGCGAAGGTCCGGGCATGGACGCGACGGTGTATTCGCCGGTGGTGGACTTTCGCTTCCTCAACGACACGCCCTACTACCTGTTGATCGAAACGTACTACAACGGCGCGCGGAGTACGCTCACCTGGAAATTTTACAGCACCGATGTTGGGCGGCGTGTGGTCAAAGACGGGCCGTATATTCGCAACCAAACACCCCCGCCACCGCCGATCTATCGCGCTAACCCGCAATTGGCCCCCGGGCAAATTCGCCATGTGGACTACGCTACCTCCGGCGCGGACGTGTACGTTTATCGCACAGTTTACGAAGGCGACCGCGTGATCATTGACCGCGAGGAGTTTTACAGCCACTACGTGCCCTGGCCGGATCAGTACGAAGTGGCCCCGGGCGATCCACGTATCAATCGCTGAGCGATGCCCCGTGTGGTGGGCGGCTGTACACGCAGGGGGGCATCTGTATTTGTGCAACGCCGTTCGACGCAGCGGGGCTAGAACGTTATAATGGCGTCGTGTTGGAATGTAATCCAAAGCCATCAGGGGGGTAAAGCATAGCAATCGGCTTTACCCTTTCTCATTGGTGCAGAGGATGTCGCGATGGAAAAAAAGCACAGGATGTCATATCGCATTCTACCCTTGATCGTGTTGCTCGCTTTGGTGTGGACGGCGTGCAATTCCGGCCAAACCGCCACGCCGATCGCTCAGGAAGGGCCAAATGCACGCCCGCCTCTGACGTTGGAAGAGGCCGACCAAGTGGCTGCCTCTTTCCTTCAGGCGTGGGCGAACAACGATTACGCGGCCATGTACACATGGCTCAGCCCCAACAGCCAAGCGGCCTACTCCGAAGCGGATTTCAGTCGGGAGTATGAAAACACCGCGACGCAGATCACGCTCAACGCGCTGGAGACACAAGTCACCTCGTCCTTGCGCCAAGGCACAACTGCCGCCGTGATGTACAATGTGACGTTTCATTCCCAAATGTTCGGCGACATTGTGGAAAATGACCGCACACTCCGTTTGATCGAAACGCCGGAAGGTTGGCGGGTGGCGTGGTCTCGCATGGATATTTTCCCCGAGCTGGCCGAAGGCGCACGTTTGGAGCGGCTGCAAACACTGCCCGGGCGTGGCAACATCTACGACCGCAACGGTAAAGTGTTGGTAGACCAAAACGGGCGCTCGGTGGGTATTTATCTGGTGCAACAAGATATGGCTAACGTGGATGACTGTATCGCGTTGCTCTCCCGCTTGCTCAAGCGAGAACGCGCCGATCTGGAAACGCTTTTTAACCAATATCTGTACGAAACGCGCTTTTTGGTGGGCGAGCTGGACCCGGAAACGTATCAGGCGGAAGAACAGAACTTGCGTCAATATTGCGCAGTGGGCGACGACGACCTGGATACTTACGTGCGCAACACCCGTCGCTACTTTGGCGACTTGGCCCCCCATATTATCGGCTACATCGGCCCTATTCAGCCGGAACAGCTCGCCGAATATGAACGGCGGGGCTATCCGCGCGACGCTCTCATCGGCCAAACGGGCATTGAGCGCACTTATGAGGAATATCTAGCGGGCAAGCCTGGGGGCAAACTGGTGATCATCGCGCCGACCGGCGAAACGATCCGCGTGATTGCTACGGCTGACCCACAACCCGGGCAAAGTGTATATCTCTCCATTGACCGCGATTTGCAAGAGGCTGTGCAAAATGCCCTCATTGAGGCGTACAACTACGCTGCGCCGACTTGGGCGCAAACGTCACGTGGGGCGGCGGCGGTGGTGATGGATGTGCATACCGGCGAGGTGTTGGCCGCCGTCAGTTATCCCTGGTTTAACCCCGGGCTGTTCAATCCGGATTCACCGATCGAAAACCGTGTGCAAAAGATCAACGAGCTGAATAGCGACCGCCGCACGCCGCTTTTGAACCGTGTTACGATGGCAAAGCTCCCCCCCGGCTCGGTGTTCAAAATTATCTCGGTGGCCGCAGGGCTGGATAGCGGTGTTTATGAACCCAACACACGCTACACTTGCACAGGCAAATGGTACGGAGAGGAGTATGGAGATTCGCGCCCGTACCGCACCGACTGGTTGGAAACGGGACACGGCACGCTTGATTTTTCCCACGCCCTGACTTATTCCTGTGACCCGTATTTTTGGCAATTGGGCGTAGCTTTGCACCAAGCCGACCCTTCATTGCTCCCCAATTACGCCCACATGATGGGCCTGGGCGTCCCGACCGGCCAAACGGACTTGCCGGAAGAAGTCGGGCAAATCCCCGATGCCGAGCTGGTTTATCGCACCGACGCGCGCGAGTGGAATATCTCCGACACGCTCAATATGGTGATCGGCCAGGGACAGATGCAGGTGACCCCGCTTCAAATTACGCGCATGGTGGCGGCCATTGCCAACGGTGGGCAAATGCTCAGGCCGATTTTTGTCAAAAAAGTGCAGATCATCGGCGAAGCGCCCGCCTATGAAGCCCAGCCGGAAGTGACTTCTACGTTGGATTTCGACCCCAGCGTCTTTTCGCTGATTAAAAACGCGATGTGCAACGTGACGCTAGACCCGAACGGCACGGCACGCTACATTTACGAAACCTGGTACGAGTTCCAAAAGCGTTTTGGCGTGGTGGTGTGCGGTAAGACGGGCACAGCCCAAACCGGCGGCGAAACAACCCGCCCACAGGCATGGTTTGTAGCCTTTGTTCCCCAAGATGATCCGGAGATCGCCATTACGGTTGTGGTAGAAAACTCGTGCGAAGGTTCGGAGGTGGCCGCGCCGATTGTACGCCGTATCGTGGAAGACTACTACGGGATGCCGCATTCGGAATGGCCGCCGCTCTGGCAATCCGGATGTTCGACGGTGGGCGAATGAGGTCGGTGAGCCAAATTCACGAATTCCTCACAAACGCGCACACATTTTCTTCTATAATTAGCCATGTACTAACACACGAGGCCCGAACACAGTTGTGTCGGGCTTTATGTTCCCAGTCGAACCTTTAGAAGACAGGAGGTCTGTCACCGATGCTTATCCAACAATTAGCTACCTATACCGGACTTTCGGAAGCCGAGATCGGGCGCTTGTTGGCGCTTTCCCCTGCGGAAATTTACGACGACCCCGCGTATCTGGCGCTTATCCCCTTGCTGGATGAAGAGGCGCTCAAAGCGACCGCTGCCCAAGTGCAGGAACTTTACGGGGAGCACCTGCCCGCGCTGAAAGACAAACACCAGTTGGGCGGCAGCATTATGAGCAGCTACACCTTGGTGAACTGGGTTTTGGGCTTTTTGATGTATCCGGAGCGGCTACGTGATATGTTGAACTATCATCGGCGACTGAGCGCGGAACAAGTTGGGGCGATGTTGCCGGACCTATTCGCGCTGCTTGGTGACCTAGAAGAAGGACGCGAAGCGTGGGAAACGGCGTTGGCGGTGATCTCCTTGCCCTTGCTGGCGACGGGTTAGCGTTTCAGCCTCTCAAAATCTCGCGAAGATGCAAAAAGTTGTGCCAAAAGTCGGGGCATTCCGCTAAAATAGGCACAAAACCCTTTTTGAGGGAGTGGGGCAAGGACAAGGCCGATGATCCGTGTGCTTTTCCT
>JALSSH010000550.1 GCA_026984385.1 Ardenticatenia bacterium
CCTTGTCAAAGTGGGTGAGAGCGTGTCGTTTGGGCAAGGTGAACGAAGACGCCCTGTGCGACTTGGCGCGCAGAAAGGCAACGCTCAACCCTCATCTGCTTTTCAACCGAATTGAGCACACTACCGTTAGGGCTGGGATTGTCACGGAGATTGACGCCTGTATAATGTGGGAGCGGCATCACGGGCTTACACCACCAGGAGGGCAAGTTTTTGGAAACGGCAACGCGGGTAGCGCTCAGCCGCAACGTAGCAGAAACTGAGCAGATCGGCGAACGGATCGGCGCATTGTTGCGCGGCGGTGAGTTGCTCTGCCTTTCCGGTGACCTCGGCGCGGGCAAAACCGCCCTCACACGCGGGATCGGGCGCGGTTGGGGCGCCCTAGAGCCGATCACCAGCCCCACTTTTACCCTAATCCACGAACATCACCGCGCCCGCGACGGCCAGAAACTTTATCATGTGGACGGCTATCGGCTCAGCGGGGCAGCGGATGCTTGGACGGTGGGGTTGGACGAGTTGCTGCACGGCGAGGACGTGGTCGTGATCGAGTGGCCGGAAAACGTGGCCGAAGCGCTGCCCGAAGAAAGGTTGTGGGTGACGTTGGACTTTTTCGACGACGAAACGCGACAATTGACTTTCAACGCCAGCGGCGCACAAGCCCTCGCGTTGTTGAGGGCGCTGGACTGAGGAGGCGCACATTGCTACTGGCATTGGACACGGCAACGCGCGTGCTCAGCCTGGCGCTGCACGACGGACAACATATCTTCTACGAGGCCACCTGGCACACCGCCAACAATCACACCGTGGAACTTACGCCCGCTATCCAAACCGCACTCACTCGCTGCGATCTCACTGCGGAAATGCTGCGCGCGGTAGCCGTCGCGTTAGGGCCGGGGTCATTTACCGGTCTGCGGATTGGTTTGGGCGTGGCAAAGGGTTTGGCGCTGGCCCGGGAACTGCCGCTGGTCGGCGTGCCCACGCTGGAGATCACGGCGGCGGGCGTGCCGCGTTTTGCGGGGGAGTTGCTCGCTGTGTTGCAAGCCGGACGCAAACGCATTTGTGCGCAGCGCTTCGCGTGGGAAGATTGGGGCTGGCGCGCCACAGACGCCCCCGTGATTACGGATTGGGGGCGCTTGTTGGCAGACGTTCAAACGCCAACCTTGATCGCGGGCGAGGTGGACGAGGTCGGACGTGCGCAGATCGCCGACGTCCCTCTCGCACAAGTGGCGTCCGGCGCAGTGAGTTTGCGGCGAGCGGGCTTTTTGGCGGAGCTGGCCTGGGCGCGTCTGCGCGAAGGCCGCACCGACGATCCGCGTACCCTGACGCCGATCTATTTGCATCGCCCGGGAGTGCCGCACCCATGAGCGCGCTTTACACGCTGCGATCTATGCGCAATGAGGATATTCCGCAGGTCGTCGCCATCGATCATCTTTCCTTCACCTTGCCTTGGTCGGCCAGCACTTACGCTTTTGAGATTGAAAATAGCCGCGTTTCACATCTGGCCGTGTTGGAGTGGGCCGCGCCCGAACGCACGTGGCGGCGCGTGTGGCGAGCACTTCGTCGTGCCGATCTGCGGCGTCCGCTGGTGGGCTATGTGGCG
>JALSSH010000551.1 GCA_026984385.1 Ardenticatenia bacterium
CGGCGGTGTCGTAATCGCCGGCCTCGGTGCGTAGCGCGATCTCGTTCAGTTGGGGGGCCAAGTCATCAAGCGTTTTCCACTGCGCGCGTGGTTTGCGGGTCTTGCGGAAATAGTCGGCGGCGCGCAAGCGCAGCGCTTGTAAGGTGTAAGGTACATCAAGCTCAAGTACGGGCACATTCAACATCTCCGCGAATCCAGCGATGTAAAACCTGCGCTCGTTGTCATCCCAGGAAGCGACAAGTTCCCTTAGCATGGGGGCAAAATACTCGATGTTAGCAGAACTTTCGATATGTTCGGCTATCTGAGAGACATTCTCGGACGTTTGCAGAGTTGTGAGAATTTGCTCTCCTGATTCTCCCCACATGGCCAACATTTCTGTCTTGAAGTTATCATCCTCCAGCTCTTGGAGCATTTCTTTCAAGATCCAGGACCACTGTGCTGAACTTAGGCCTGCAAACAATCTGGCGAAAACATCAACCCATGCTTCGAGCGGTAAAGATTCCCCCGGCGGAATTTGGGCCAGGGCGTGGGCGCGGTCTACCGGATGGAGGTAGAAGCGGTCGCCGTCGGCGCGCACAAAGTGCATGTTCGCCAGCCGCCGCAGCGTCGGGGCGCTGTCCGACGTCGGGTCGTAGGGTTGGAGCAAAAAGTCCACCGCCACCGAAGGCACGGGGCGCCCGTAAACGGCCAGGGCCTGCATCACGCGCTGGGCGGGCGCGTCCAAGCGGCTGTAAGCGTCCCCGACGATCTTCTCGACGATGTGGGCAGCGTAATCTTGGGGGGTGGCGGCTTGCTGTGTCCATTCCTCTAAATTGTCCAGCGCCTCATCCAACGTCAGCGTGTAGTCCGCCGCCACCACCGCCTGGAGCGCTTCCAGCGCGCGCGGGAAGCCGTGCGTCAAGGCGTGGGCGCGGCGCAAGCGCGCGTCGTCGGGCGGCAGGTCGCGGATGCCGGCGCGCCCGTCGCGGTCCAGCGCGCGCAGCACGTTGGCGGCGTCCTGAGGCTGCAACCCCTCGTCCAGCGGGACGTGAGCCAAGCGTCCGCCGCCTTCCCACATCAGCTTGCGGGGACTGATGCGTGTGGTGATGATCGCCTTGAGCGTGTGGTGCGGCGCGCTTAAAAGCGTGTGGAGCGCCTCGCGCAGCTCTTCGTCGGCGATCTGGCCGTTTTGTATGTCGGTCACGTCCTCGAAGTTGTCCAGCAGCACGATCACCGGCTCGGCGGTGAAGTGGGCGAGCAGGGCGCGCATCTTTTCGGCGACGCTGGCGTTGGACTTGTAAAGCGCGTCCAGCTCGCGGGCGGTTTCTGCGGGCAACAACTTGAGCAAATCCTCGAAAAGGTGCGGGAAGCTCAGCCCTCGCTCGCGGATCCCGCTCAGATAGACGATGCCGCCGACGGGCACGGGGCCAAGCTCCTCGTGCAAATTGTCAGGCAGCCGTCCGTCTTCCAGCGCCTTGAGCAAGCGGGAAACCAGAGCGGTTTTGCCGTTGCCGCCGCGCCCTTCCACGATCAATAGGCGTTCGGCGGGGTTGTGCAAAAACTCAGCGATCCGCCGCGTCTCGATGTAGCGGTCTTGGAAGTAGTCGGGCGCGAGCA
>JALSSH010000552.1 GCA_026984385.1 Ardenticatenia bacterium
GGCCGCTCCGCCTTCTACGTGCTGATGGCGGGCGTCATCCTCGGCGCGATCATGGCGTTGTGGGCGGCGTGCGTGCTGGACGTGATCAAGCCCTCGGACGTGTGGAAGCCGACCGTGATCCAAAGCGCCGACGACCTGAGCTATGGCGCGGACGCCACCAAGGAGTACGCCCAAAGCGTGGAAACCGATTGGGCGATGGCCGCGCATTTGGCGACGTGGATTTTGCTGCCCGCGTTGCTGTTGGTCTTCTTGGTCTTCATCACCGCCGTTTTGCGCTATCCCGGCTCCATGCCGTTACCTGGACGCACCGTGCTTCTGATCTTGTTAGTCGCGCTGATCACCGGCGCGCTGCTGGTGCTTTTTGAGCGGCGTAGCTTTGTGGAGCAGGGCGGGGCACAGCCCTTCGCCGCCAACCCGAACGCCGCTCAGCTTTCCGAGGGCGGCCAGTATGACAACACCTGGATTTGGCTTTCCTGGGCGGTTGGGCTGGCGCTGACGGCGGGCGTGGTCGGCTCGCGCCTTTTGACCCACTGGTGGGCTTTTCTCAACCGCCAGCCTATGTTCGACGTGTTGATCGTCATCGGCACGCTGATCTTGCCCTGGGCCGCCGCCTATCCGCTTTATCGCGCGGGCTATGATTTGGAGAACTACAATCCGGATACGCTTTCCGGGCGCGCCACTATAGAGGCGGCCTTCAAGGCGATCTTGCCCTTCTGGGCGCTGGCGGCCTCGATAGGCCTTTCGTGGAACTGGAGGCGCTGGCTGACCGCCGCCGCGATCTTCCTGGGCGTTTTCGTCTTTTTCTTCACCACCGTTTTTAGCAATCAATACGGCCTGGTCACCGGCATGATCGGCTCGCTGGGCTATTGGTTGGAACAGCAGGGCGTGCGGCGCGGCAGTCAGCCGCAATACTACTATTTGCTCACCCAGCTTCCCGTCTATGAGTTCCTGCCGCTGCTGGGCGCGATGGGCGCGGGCGTTTTGGGGCTGGCGCGGTTCTGGGACTGGCGGCGCGAGCGCACCAGGGCGGCGCTGAGCGCGGCGCAGTCCGATCCGCGCGTCGCCGCAGACGAACAGCGCGAATTGCCGCCCGAGGTGCGCGACGTGCCGCCAGAGCGGGCGGACGCCACCGTCGTCGCGGCGGGGGAGCGCACCGCCGAGCTGCTCCACGCGCGCGGCTTGGCGGCACGGCTGCTGCGCCCCTTCGACCCTGCCGAAGAGGCGACGCGCCGCGCTGCCGACCCGGAGTGGCTGGGCGCGTTCCCGTTCCTGGTGCTGCTGGGCTATTGGGCGGTCTTGATCACGCTGGCTTTGACGCTGGCCGGTGAAAAGATGCCCTGGCTGACCACGCACCTCACCTTGCCGATGATCTTGCTCACCGGCTGGTTGGGCGGCCAGATCGTGGAGGGCGTGCGGCGCGAGAGCTTGCGCGCGGGCGGCTGGCTGGCGTTGTTGCTGGCCCCTGTTGGCGTGGTGGCGCTGGCGCATGTGCTGTTGGGCTTTTGGGGGGATAGCGCGCCGTTTTCCGGTCGCACCTCCGATCTGCTCACCGCCACCGGCACATGGTTCGGCGCGCTGTTGATCGCGGGCGGG
>JALSSH010000553.1 GCA_026984385.1 Ardenticatenia bacterium
TCGGCGGCAAGGCGCTCGCCAGGGCTTCCAGCTCGGCGGGATAGTCCGGATATTGGGGCATCGGCCCGCCTATGATCGCCACGCGGAACGCGCCCACGTCGGTTTGCCGCGCCACTTGCGCCATCGCGCGCAGCAAATAATCCTGCCGCTTGATGCGCGAAAGCCGCGCCACGTAAACGATGGTGGGCGGGGTATCCTCGGCGTAGGCGGGCGGGAAAAGCTCCGCCGCGATGCCGTGCCCCATCACGTGCACCTTGTCCGAAGGCAGGGGATAGCTGCTCGGCGCGGCGGTCATAATGGCGGTGGCGAGCGCGTCGGCCACGCGCAACTCGCGCGAAAGTTGGCGGTGCGTGTACCAGAAGAGGATCGGCTTGCGGTAAAGGCGCGCCCAGGGCGCAGCGAACCACACATAGCGCGCGATCATGTGCGCAAAGATGCCGTCGGCTTGCGGCACAAGTCGGCGTAAGTGGCGCGTCAAGGCCCAGGCCTGCGCCGCGCGTCCGGCGCCGCGCTCCTTGCCCATGCTGTAAAAGCGCACGTTGGGCGGCAGCGTAGGATGGGTATGGGTTTGGCAGATGATGTCTAGGTGGTCTAAGCGCGCGGCCAGCTCTTC
Organism: Ardenticatenia bacterium; assembly: GCA_026984385.1. GTDB lineage: Bacteria > Chloroflexota > Anaerolineae > Aggregatilineales > Aggregatilineaceae > JALSSH01. The sequence continues at coordinate 614 of JALSSH010000553.1, forward strand.
CACCCAGCGCACCGTAAAGCCGAGCGCCTGGCTGTCGGGGTCCAGCACGCGAGTTAGCATCAGCCAGCGCACGGTTTTCCCTCGCGTCCCCAACAGAGCGTGTCCCGATACATCCGTTCCCACCGCGCCATGAGCAACTCGTAGTCAAAGCGGCGCAACACGTCACGACGGCCTGCTTGTCCCATTGCGTGCAAACGTTGTGGGTCGTCTAGCAAGTTCAGAACGGCTTCGGCAAAGGCCTCGGGTGTGTGCGGCGTGATCAAACCGCTCTCGCCGTCCAACACGATAGCGCGTGCGCCGGGTTGATCTGTGCTGACGACAGGCGTGCCTGCGGCCAGCGCTTCACGGAACACGCGCACCGCGCCTTCGTAGCGCGAGGTGTGTACGTACAGGTCCGCCATTTGGTAGTACGCTGTTAGATCGGTATGGGGCACAACGCCAGGGAGCACAACGTGACCGATTTGTTTTGCGTGCTGTGGGAGATCGGGGCGCTGTTGCCAATTTCCGACCAGCACCAGATAAGCATCCGGTCGCGCTTGGCGCACCAGCTCAAAGGCTGCCAATAACAAGTCAATGTTTTTAGGCGGGGTCGGTTCCCCGACCCATAGCAACAGCGGGGCTTCATGCGGAATATGCAGTTTGGCGCGCAACGCGGCGAGTCTTTCGGGCGCTTGGGGGGCGGCGAATTGCTCCAACCGAATCGGAACAGGGAGAATATAAATGCGCTCAGGAGAAACTCCGATGCGGATGTAGAGCTGTTTCTCGCTCTCATAAGGGACGCGGCAGGTGTTCGCGCGCGGCACGAGAAACTTCGCCAGCGCGTAAAAAGCGCGGTTGCGGATCGGGTGTTCGGCCAGCCAGTGCGGATTTTCAAAAAAATGGCTGTGGGCCTGGATGTTCAGCGCCACCCCATAGCGCTTTTTGAGCAGCCAGCCCACCAACGCGGTCGAGAAGGGGTCTTGCGTGCTGAC
>JALSSH010000554.1 GCA_026984385.1 Ardenticatenia bacterium
GAGCGAGACGATGCAAGTTCAAGTGACTTTTTACGGCGTGTTGCAACAGATCATCGGGGCGCGACGGCTGACGTTGGAATTGGCGGAAGGGGCGAGCGTTGGGGTGCTGGCCGAAACACTCAGCGCTCAGTATCCGGCGTTGGCCGAGCGGCTGCCGACGGTGGCCTTTGCGGTCGGCGACGCGCTGGCAAGCTCCGAGCGCCTTTTGCAACACGGTGACCAGGTGGCTTTGTTGCCACCCGTGAGCGGAGGGTAAATGCGATGGGACGTTGGATCACTCGCGAGCCTTTGCAGCTCGAACCGTTGTTGCACGAAACCGAAGACCCCGCCAGCGGCGCGCTGGTGATCTTCCTGGGCACGGTGCGCAACCACAACGACGGACGCCCTGTGCGCGGCATGACCTACGACGCGCACGTCAGCATGGCCGAAAAAGTGTTGGCGCAAATTGAGCAGGAGGCGCTGGAGCGTTTCGATGTGCAACATTGCCGCATCCAACACCGCATCGGTCCGATGACGTTGGGCGAGCCGAGCGTGCAGATCGTGGTGCGCGCCGCGCACCGTGACGCGGCCTATGCGGCCTCGCGCTATGCCATAGACGAACTCAAACGCCGCGCGCCAATCTGGAAAGAAGAACACTACACGGACGGGGACAGCCGCTACTTGGACGGCGTGCCCCTGGGAGGAGACGAACAAGCGTGAAGGACGTAACCCACAAAGCGCCTACCTACCGCGAAGCGGTCGCCGAGGCGCGGATCACGATGCCGTCGGAAGTGCAAACGATGCTGCGCGAGCGCCGCTTAGAAAAAGGCGACGCGCTGGAGATCGCACGGGTGGCTGGCGTGATGGCCGCCAAAAATACCCCCCAGATCATCCCCTATTGCCATCCCTTGCCGATCACCGGCGTGAAGATGACCTACATCTTTGAGGCCGAAGGCGTGCGCATTCGGGCGCGCGTGAAGACGATTGCGCCGACCGGTGTGGAGATGGAGGCGCTGACGGCGGCCAGCGTTGCCGCGCTCACGCTTTACGACATGCTCAAGCCCCACACCAAAGTTTTGGAGATCGGCGATATTCGGCTGTTGATGAAAACCGGCGGCAAAAGCGGCAATTACTACCGCCCGGGCGTGACACCGGAAATGCTCGAAGCGGGGAACTGAGCGCCTCCGCCCGCGCTTTATGGTGTGCCGAGCGCCTCGATCTCCGCGATTTTGGCTTGGATCGCGTCTACGTCCGGCCTACCGCTTTGGCGCAAAACAAGATCGCCTTGGCCGTCGAAGACCAGGAACGTCGGCACGCTGCGCACGTTGTAGCGTCCGGCGGTCTGTTTACCGATCTCGCCGAGCAGATCGATCAGCAACACGTCGGCGCGCCCCTGCAAGTCTTCCGTTAGCCCATCCACGATGGGTTTGGAAACCGTGCAGACCGTTCAAAGGTTGGAGTAGTACTCCACAACGGTCGGCGTGCCGTCGCGCAAGCGCGCGTCGAAGTCCGCCACCGTGACGATCTCGCGGCTGGGGTGGATGTACCAGATCACGTGTAGCGTCACAAAGCCGACCAACAAGGTCAGCGCCGCTAACAAAAAT
>JALSSH010000555.1 GCA_026984385.1 Ardenticatenia bacterium
TGGAGCAGACCGCCCAAGTGGCGCGTGCGGTCACGGGGTGGCCGGTGACGCTCTTTGAGCTGCAGAAGTTGGGCGAACGACGCTTGAACATGCTCCGCGCCTTCAACGCGCGCGAAGGCTACGGGCGAGACAAAGACACGCTGCCCAAAAAGCTTACCCAGCCGCTGAAGGGCGGCCCAAGCGACGGGAAGTTCGTCACGTTGGAAGAGTTCGAGCGCGCCAAGGACATTTACTACGGCATGGCGGGCTGGGACGTGGAAACAGGGATGCCCAAGCGCGCCAAGTTGGAAGAGCTGGGCATCGGCTGGCTGGCGGATATGTTAGAAGAGGCCGGGGTAACCGTATGAGCAAAAAGCGCGTCCAAGGCCTGTTGACCCGCGAAGAGCTTGCCGCCCAGGTGCGCGACGGCGCGGTTGAGACCGTGCTCGTCGCCATACCGGATATGTACGGGCGGTTGGTCGGCAAGCGTTACGACGCGGAATATTTTCTGGAAGCCGCCGAGGAGGGCTTGCATTTTTGCGACTATTTGCTGGCCTGCGATATGGAAATGGACCCCGTCCCGGGCTACGCCTTCACCAGTTGGGCGCAAGGTTATCGTGACGCCTGGGCCGAGCTGGACTGGGACACTTTGCGCCGTGCGAGCTGGCTGGAAAAGTCCGCCTTGATCCTGGGCGATGTGCGCACGCACGCGGGCGAGTTGGTCAGCGTGGCGCCGCGCTCGGTGTTGCGGCGGCAACTGGCGCGCGCGGCGGAGATGGGCATCCTTCCGCTGGGCGCTTCGGAGCTGGAGTTCTTCGTCTTCCAAGAAACCTACGCCTCCGCCCACGCCAAACACTACCAAGACCTGCAAACCTTCGGCACGTACATCGAGGACTATCACCTCTTCCAGGGCACGAAGATCGAGGGGCTGTTGGGCGCGATCCGCTCGCACCTGAAGCATTCCGGCGTGCCGGTGGAGTTCAGCAAGGGCGAGTGGGGCGCGGGCCAAGAGGAGATCAACATCCGCTACGCCGAGTTGCTGCCGATGGCCGACCGCACGGTGATCTTTAAGCAGTTGGCGAAAGAGGTGGCTTTTGCCCAGGGGCTGGCCTTAACCTTCATGGCGAAGTGGAGCGCAGAGCACGCCGGAAACAGTATGCACCTGCACTTCAGCTTGTGGGACGCCGAAAGCGGCCAGAGCCTCTTTGCCGGGCAAGGCGCGCCCACCGACGGGATGCCGGTGGCCGCCTCGGAAACGTTCCGCTGGGCGCTGGGGGGGATGCTCGCACACATCCGCGAGCTTTCGCTCTTCCTGGCCCCGACCGTGAACTCCTACAAGCGCTATCAAGCGGCCTCCTTTGCGCCCACCGCCATCGCCTGGGCCTACGACAACCGCACAACCGGCTTTCGGGTGGTGGGGGATGGCCCGTCGTTGCGCGTGGAGTGTCGCATCCCGGGGGCGGACGCCAACCCCTACCTGGCGTTTGCGGCGCTTTTGGCCGCCGCGCTGGATGGGATCGCGGAACGGATCGAGCCGCCGCCGATCTTCACAGGCGACGCCTACGCCGCTGCCGAGTTGCCACATGTGCCGCGCTCGCTGGAAGAAGCGCTGGCCGTTTGGGAGCAAAGCGAGTTCGCGTGGCGAGTTTTCGGCGCGGACGTGGTGAAGCATTACGCACACTTTGCACGTACCGAACTCCGCAAGTTCCAATCCGCCGTGACAGATTGGGAACTGCGGCGGTACTTTGAGCGGATTTAGTTTTGGGCACGAAAAGGAGTTTTGCAATGCGTTTGGAAGGAAAAGTCGCGCTGATCACCGGCGCAGGGAGTGGGATGGGGCGCGAAGTGGCGCTGCGTTTTGCCCAAGAAGGCGCCAAGCTCGTGCTTAACGACGTGGTGGCCGAGGCGGTGGAAGAAACCGCGCAGATGGTCACCAAGGCGGGCGGCCAGGCTATCGCCGTGCCGGGCAGCGTGACCGAAGAGGCCGACGTGGAGCGCGCCGTCAAGCTCGGCGTGGACAAGTTCGGCAAGCTGGACACGCTCTACAACAACGCGGGCATCATGCCCGACGAGGACGAGTCCGTCTTGACGATGGATGTTTCGGTTTGGATGCGCGTGCTAAACGTGAACTTGATCGGGCTGGCGCTTTGTTGCAAACACGGCATCCCGCAGATCATCGAGGCGGGCGGTGGCGCGGTGGTCAACGTGGCCTCGTTTGTGGCGTTGGTGGGCTGTTCTGTGCCCCAAGACGCCTACACGGCCAGCAAAGGCGCGGTGATCGCGCTGACGCAATCGTTGGCGGTGCAATTCGGGCCGAAGGGCGTGCGCTCTAACGCGATTTGCCCCGGGCCGATCATCACGCCGCTGATGGAAACGCTTTTCGCCACCGAAGAGGCGAAGATGTTGCGCTTGCGCCGTATCCCGATGGGGCGCTTCGGCCAGCCGCAGGACATCGCAAACGCTGCCGTGTTCCTCGCTTCCGACGAAGCGGCTTGGGTCAACGGCGAGAGCTTGGTGGTGGATGGCGGCATCACGCGCAACTATTTCTAGGGTGCGTTTTTGGCGCGCGGCGGGGTGTGCCTCGAACATACGCCTTGCCGTGCGCCCTATTTTGTGAAGGGAGCGCGTGATCTCAGCCATGTTTTCCGCTTTTTTCTCTTTGTGCCCAGCGCCAGAACTTTTTGCACACGCACATTGTTGACTTCAACACAAAAAATGTTTATCTTTGTTGGCAGCAAAACGTTTTTTGGCATACAATAGTCGTAGCCCAAACCATTCGCACGGAGCGCGTTTTACCATCTGGACAAAAGGAGGTGGCGGCTGAGAAAAACGTCAAGGACGGTTAGCTCAGTGTTTAGCCTTATTTAACTTCCGCTTTGTCTCGATTTTCCGTTGTATGAGTAGCCTTTGGGGTGTGCGAGCCTTGCGCTCGTTGGATAGTGTCTAGCAATTTTATATAGAGAGGTGAACGATGAAGAAGCTCGTTTTTTTGGCGATTGCATTGGTGACGGTGATCGCCTTGGCCGCGCCGGTCACGGCGCAGGACGACACGGTCAAGATCGTGTTCTCGCACGCTTTTGGTGACGAAACACGCCAGGGGTGGGTGCAGGATGTGGCCGACGCTTATATGGCCGAGCACCCGAACGTTGAGATCGAGTTGCGCGTGGCTTCCAGCTACCGCGACAACCTCAACAGCGCGCTTTTGGGCGCGGAGCAGGGCGACGCCCCGCATGTCGTGCAGATCTTTGAGGTCGGCACGCAATTGGCGCTCGACAGCGGCATTTTCATCCCCGTGAGCAGCGTGGCAAGCGAAGATCAGTTGGCAACGCTCGACGATGTGATCCAGCCGGTGTTGAACTACTACACCGTCGCTGAGGACGTTTGGAGCTTGCCCTGGAACTCCTCCAGCCCGATTCTCTACTACAACGCCGATATGTTCGAGAAAGCCGGCATTGACAGCGCGCCCGCGACCTACGGCGAAGTGATGGACGCTTGCGACAAACTGATGGCCGCCGACTTGGGTCTGCAAGGCTGCATCGGCTGGAACATGCATAGCTGGTTTGTCGAGCAGTGGATGTCTGAGCAAAACGCGCTGCTGGCGAACAACGACAATGGCCGCACCGCGCGCGCGACCGAGGTCTATCTCGACAGCGAGCCGATGAAGAACATCTTCAACTGGTGGAAAGAATTGGCCGACAAGGGCTACTACATCTACACCGGCCAGTTGGAAGACTGGAACGGCTCGGACGCGATCTTCACCGGCCAGCAAGCGGCCATGCACATCACCAGCACCGCCGACTTGCGCAACATCATCGCGGCGGCTGACGAGGCCGGCTTCCAGGTGGGTGTGGGTATGCTGCCCATCCCCGACGGCGTGGACCGCAACGGCGTAGTCATCGGCGGCGCCAGCATCTGGCTGACCGGCGATCACCCGCAAGAAGAACTGGATGCGGCGGTGGACTTCATGTTGTTCTTGGGCAACACGGACAACATGGTTTCTTGGCACAAGACCACCGGCTACTACCCCATCCGCTACAGCTCGATCGACAAGCTGGAAGAAGAAGGCTGGTTCGACCAAGACCCGCGCTTCCGCGTGGCCTTTGACCAACTGACCGAGACCAAGAGCAACTACGCTTCCGCCGGTGCGTTGCTGGGCACGTTCCTGGAAACCCGCACCATCATCGAGCAGGCCGCGCAGTCTGTGATCGATGGCGGCGAGGATGTGGACACCGCGTTGGCGAATGCCAAGGCGCAAGCCGACCAAGCTCTGGCCGACTACAACGATATGGTTGGGACGGACTAAACGCCGACGTCCCGACGTGATGATGGGCTGTCTTTAGACGGCAAGAGTTGACTTTGGGAGTGGGATGGGCGTGGACTCATCCCACTCTATTGCCTTTAGGAGGGAAGAGCCGTGCCTGGCTTATATCCATTTCTGGCAGCCGACCTCGGCACGACGTGGGAAAAACTGCTCGATGCGCTCAGAGCCTTACCGCAGATCCTTTACAACATCATCAAATACTTTAGTGAGGTCCCCGTTGACCGACTCTCACCGTCGTTAGTCGTAGGGGCGGCGGCAGGTGGTCTTTTAACGGCGTTGGTCTATTTGAGCGCACGAGACTATTTGCACCTGCCGAATTTTTCTTCGCGGGCATCCATCACCGGCTTTCTCGCGTTTGTCTTTGCCTACTCCGAGTTTGACCATCTCGCGGCTCTGATTATCGGCGTGGGCACATTTTTGGTTTTTGTCTATCTCTACGAGCAAAACTTGCCCGGGCTATTCAGCGCATCGAGCCGTGCGGTGTTGCTGGCAAAAGAAGGCGTCGCCGAGCAGTTTTGGAGCGTCTTTCGTGCGTTGTTGCCCGCCGTCGTGCTGGCCTACTGCGCCTCGATCCATGTCGGAATGCTTACGGGGATCGGGATCGGGCTGTTGGTGATGCTGCTCATGGCGTATTTGTACGGGGAAAATCTGCGGCGCTTTCTTTCGGCGCAAACGCTCACCCGTCTGGCAAACGTCAACGCACTGGCCTCTTTGCTGACCGGCGTGGCGATCGGGGGCGCGGTGGGCGCGGTCAGTTCGCAGATTCTGATGTACCCCACCAAACACTGCTCCTATGTGGACAACGTGAGCCAGTTTCAATACCGATTGGGGTTGGTGCTGACGGTGATCAGCGCAACGTTTTTGCTTTTCCCGGTCTGGACGTGGATTTTGCGCAAGCACGGCAAGCTCATGCCCAGCAAAGAGATCACCAGCGGCAACTTTCGGGGCTTTTTTGTGCCGTATATGCTGCTGATCCCCACCTTGATTATCCTGGTGTTTTTCCTGTACTATCCGGCGATTCAAGTGGTGGATATGTCTCTAACACGCACGTTTTTAGGGCGCGGGAGCAAATTTGCTTGCTTGTATAACTACGAAAAGCTGGCCCAAGACCCCTTTTACGAGAGCAGCTTTATCACCACCTTTCAGATCACGCTGGCGATCATCCTTTTCGGCATGGGGGCGTCGTTGGCGATAGCGGTGCTTGCCAACCAAAAAGTGCGCGGCGCGGGCGTTTACCGCACGTGGCTGATCTGGCCGTATGCGGTTTCGCCGGTGGTGGCAGGGGTGATCTTTCAGATGATGTTCCACCCGCAAGTCGGGCCGATCAACTGGATATTGGATACCTTTTTCGGCATACGCCCGCAATGGTTCAGGGATGTGAACTTGGCGCCCTGGGTGGTTATTGCGGCGGCGGTGTGGAACTCGCTCGGGTTCAACGTGCTGTTTTACGTGGCTGGGCTGCAAAATATCCCCAGCGACTTGCTAGAAGCGGCAGCCATTGACGGGGCGAACCGTTTGCAGCGTTTTTTGCGCATCACCTTCCCCTTGCTTTCGCCGTTTACCTTCTTCTTGCTGGTGACCAACGTCACGTATTCGTTTTTCGGCATCTTTGGGGCAGTGGATACCCTCACCCAGGGCGGCCCTTGGCGGCAAGGGAGCGGCGCAACCAATGTGCTGATCTACAACCTCTACTTGGATGCCTTCGAGCGCCAGTATAAGATCGGCTCGGCAGCGGCGCAGTCGTTGATCTTGTTCCTGCTGGTGGCGGGGCTGACTTTGCTCCAGTTCCGTTACGTTGAGCGGCGTGTGACCTACGGGGGGTAGTAAATCATGGGCATATCGGCTACATCACAAATAGGCACAATCTCCCGCCTGCTGGGCAGGAATCGCCCTCACCGCAAGACGCGCTGGGGCGTGCATTTGGCGCTGATCAGTGTCTGCATCTTGATCTCGTTGCCTGCGTTTTACGCGCTGTTGGTCGCCACCATGACGCGCGACCAGGCTTTCCAATATCCGCCGCGCCTGATGCCCGGCTCTGACTTTTTCAACAATGTGCAGACGCTGATCGACCAGGGCTTCGGGCGGATGTTTGTCAACACGGCCATCGCGGCTTTTGTGGTGGTGGTCGGCAAGACGATCACCTCGATGTTGGCGGGCTTGGCTTTTGTGTATTTCCGCTTTCCCTTCAAGTGGTTTATTTTCTTCTTCGTGCTGCTGACGTTGCTCATGCCCACCGAAATCATCATCGTGCCCTTGTTCCGCTTGATGGCCGAATTGGATTGGGGGAATACGCGCTACGCGCTGACCGTGCCTTTTTTGGCGAGCGCAACGGGCGCATTTTTGTTCCGCCAGCACTTTAGCAACATCCCGCGAGAGCTGGCCGAAGCCGCGCAGATTGACGGCGCTTCGCCCGTGCGCTTCATGTTCACGATCCTGGTGCCGATGTCCTGGAACGTGATCGGCGCGTTGGCCGTGATCCAGTTCATCTACATGTGGAATCAATACCTCTGGCCCGTGATCATCATCAAAGACCCCAACGAACAACTGATCCAGGTCGGCGTGGTGAACGCTTTTGCGGTGGGCGCGCAAACCGATTACGGCGTGGTCATGGCCGCCGCTGTGATCGCGTCGTTGCCGCCGCTACTGGTGTTTGTGTTGTTGCAGCGCCAGTTTATGAGCGGCTTTGCGCTTACCCGCGATAAGTAGCGCAGCTCTGCGGGGCACATCATAGAACGTACAGGCCCGTCATTCGGCGGGCTTGTGCGTTTTTAGGGGTACGGTTGCCCCTGTGCGTAGGCTTGCACGGCCTCGTAGATCGGCTTACGGTCGAACTCCGAAGAAACCAGCGCAAAATAGGCGTCGCGGCGGTTGAAGCGGTCTTGGGGCTGGCGGAAATTCCACAAACACAACCGTTCTGCCCAAGGCCACGCTTCCACCAGCTCAAAAGCACGCAGTGTGTAGGCCATACGTTGGGCGGGGCGCACGCCGTAAACCCAGCGCGCATCGTCGCTCCAACCGCCCTCGGTGATGCTGAGTGGTTTGGCCGCGTCGTCGTAGCGCACCATGATCGCGCGCAACAGCTCCACGCGGCGAAAATTGAGTTTATCGGCGGCAGGCGGATCGTCGGGTGGGGCGGTGAAGCCGTAAGCGTGCACGGCCAGCGCGTCAAAATATGGGCGTGCGCCGAGCTGATA
>JALSSH010000556.1 GCA_026984385.1 Ardenticatenia bacterium
GGCCCCGCCGAAACCAGCGCCTCCGGCGGGACATACGGCTCGGAGGGCGGGGCATTTTCCGCGGCCCCGGGCGGCAAATAGAGCACCTGGCCCACGAGCAGGTAGCGGCTGCTCAGGCAATTGGCCGCCATCAGGTCGTCCACCGTCAAATCGGCCTCCGCCCCCGCGCCCAGCACAAACGCAAACAGCGTATCGCCGTCTTGCACCACGTAGCGCTCCCAACCTGCGGGCGGCGTGCACGTTTCCGCGTCCTGGGCGGCTTGGGCGGCTTGGGCGGCAGGCGTGGCGCTGGCGGGCTGTGCCGTTGGGGTGACGGGCGGCGGAGTGACGCTCGGCGGCGGCGCTTGCCACGTGGCCGGTGGCGCAAGCGCGCCCGCACGGGTGGCGGTCGGCGGCAAGGTGGGGGGAACGGTCGGCGTGGCCGTCGGTGTGACGCTAGGCGTGGGCGAAGGCGTTGCCGTCGGGGGCAAGGTCACCGCGCCCAACGTCGGCAACTCGCCCACCGCCAGCGACGCAGTCACGGGAAGGGGCGTCGGCGCGTCGGGGGAAAGATCGCCGACGATCAACGCCAACACACCGCCCCACGCCAACACACCGCCCGCGATCAAGGCCCAGGCCAAGACGTTCCAACGCAATATACGCCGCAAAGAAAACATCGCCCTTTCGCACCATTTCCACTACGCCAAACGTCTTTGTTGATTTTACCATCCCCTGCGCCCAGCCCCACCCCGCCCTGCCAAGCGTAGCGGCGTCGTCGGGCAAACATCAAGTAGACCCACGAATAAGCGGGTTGGCTCTTGTCGGCAGGGAGCATATACTAGTTAGATAGTCTCGCATGAGCACAACTCGCGCTGACCGGCCATTACTTATACCACATGGAGCACCCCGCATGTCTCCAAAACCTTATGTTCTGATCTTTGACCCAACCGCCGCTTCTGGACGCTGGCTACTTAAACACCTGGAGCAAATTCAGATCGCCGCGCGCTGGGTCACCACGCTACCGGAGCTTCTAGCCACCGCCGAGGAACACTCGCCAGTTGTGTGTCTTTTCGCTTTGCGTCCGCCTGTGGCCCAGGCGTTGGAGCTGTTGGCCGATCTGATCCAAGAGCCGCGCTTCGCCCACACCGCCTTTGTCGGCGTCGGCTCGCTGCACGACAAACACGCCGCTTTTGAAGCAGGCGCGGACGACTATTTGATCACGCCACCGGACATCATCGAGTTGCGCAAGCGCGTTCGCTTGCATATGGACCGCGCCGCGTTGGAAGCGCGCTTGGTCGCCGAAACGCGCATCACGCAGGAGATGGAAGCGCTCAGCGAACAAAGCAACACCCAACCCACGCCGTCCGAAGAAACGCTAACCTTGCTCGAACACGTGGCCCAACTGACCCGCGAACGCGACCTTTACGAAACCACGCTGCGCGCGGCGGGCTGCCCGATTGCGCTTATCTCGCCGGAAGGCACGCCCGACTACATCAACCCCGCTTGGGAACAATATTTCGGCCCTGCCGAAGCCTTGCCCGAAGTGCTCGGCTGGCCGCCCCACACCGGCACGCCGGAAGCCGACCGCGCTTTG
>JALSSH010000557.1 GCA_026984385.1 Ardenticatenia bacterium
GCAAGGCGCACAATCCTTCCAAACCTTTTCGGGAAAATTGGTCACCACGTCCAGCCGAAAGCCGAGCTTTGTAAACAGGCGCGGGGCGCGGGTGAGCGTCAGCACACGGCGATAGCCTTGTTCGCGCGCCAGCTCCAGCGCGGCGCGCACCAAGCGGCTGGCGATCCCTTGCCCGCGAAAGTCCGGTCGCACGGCCAACGAGCGCACTTCACACAGCGCGTCGCTGTAGCGCACCAGCGAGACACAGCCGATCACCTCGCCGCCTGCTTCGGCGATCAGCCAGCTTTCCAGGCAGCAAAGCACGCTTTCCGCCGAGCGCGGCAACATCAAACCGGCGCGGACTTCGGCCTCAAAAAGCGCCAGCAGCGGCTCAACTTCGTGCGGGTGGGGGCGACGTAAGGTTACGTTGACGGCCACTTGTGCGTTCATGCTCCCTTTTGCTCCGCCAGCAAGTCCCCCAACACGGCGACCAGCTCCTCGATGTGGGCTTCCTCGACGATCAGCGGTGGTAGCAAGCGCAACACCTGTGCGCCCGCGTTCAGCAACAGCACGCCGCGCTCGTAGCCCGCCTCCACCAACGGCCACGCCTCGATATCCAACTGCACGCCGATCATTAAGCCGCGCCCGCGCACCTCTTGGACGCGCGGCGAGCCGAGCGCGCGCAGCTTTTCACGCAACAGCTCGCCCATTGCGCGCACGTGGGCGAGCATCTCCGGAGCGCTGACGCGGCGCAATGTTTCTAGCGCGGCGCGGCAGACCACCGGCCCGCCGGCAAAGGTGCTGCCGTGATCGCCGGCCTGGATCGTGGCGGCGACGCGGTCGGTGAGCAGCGTCGCCCCGATGGGCAACCCGCCGCCGAGCGCCTTCGCCAGCGTCATCATGTCCGGCTGCACGCCGGAAGGCTCGTGCGCCCAGAGCGTGCCCGTGCGCCCCATGCCGCACTGAATTTCATCGAAGGTCAGCAGCGCCCCATAGCGGTCACACGTTTGGCGCAGGCCGCGCAAAAAGTCGTCGCTCGCCACGTTGATCCCGCCTTCGCCCTGGATCGGCTCGACAAAGACGGCGCACGTTTGCGGCCCGATGACCTTTTGCGCGGCCTGGCAATCATTGAAGGGCGCAAAACGCACGTGCGGCATCAGTGGGCGGAAAGGGGCTTGATAATGTTCTTTGGCGGTCAGGGCCAAAGCGCCCGCCGTGCGCCCGTGAAAGCTGTGGGTAAAGGCGACCACCTCGGTTTTGCCCGGGCCGAAGGTTTCGCGGGCGTACTTGCGCGCGAACTTGATCGCCGCTTCGACCGCTTCTGCCCCACTGTTGCCGAAGTAGACCTTGTCCGCGAAGCTCTGTTGGCAAAGCGCCTCGGCCAGCTCGGCCTGGGGAGCAGTGTAGTAGAGGTTGCAAACGTGCGAAAGTTGGGCGACCTGCTCGCTGATCGCCTGCACGATGCCGTCGTCGGCGTGTCCCAGCGCGTTAACGCTGATGCCGCTGACAAAGTCGAGATAGCGTTTACCCTCCGCGTCGTAAAGGTACATGCCCTGGCCGCGCACCAGGGTAAAAGGCGCGCGGTTGTAG
>JALSSH010000558.1 GCA_026984385.1 Ardenticatenia bacterium
CGCACGGCGGGCGGCCAAGATCGTTTTGGTGGCGCGGCGTGAGGAGCGTTTGGAGGCGGTGCGGCGCGAGATCGAGCCGTATACGTCCGACGTGCTGGTGATCCCCGCCGATCTCAGCGATGAGGCGCAATTGCAGCGCGTGGTCGAGCTGACCTTGGAGCGATTTGGGCGTGTGGACGTGTTGGTGAACAATGCGGGGATTAGCTTGGCGGGCTGGCTGCAAGATTTGCCGCCAAAGTTAGTGGAGCGCGTTTTGCGTGTGAACTTGTGGGCGGCTATTCGGCTGACGCAGTTGGTCTTGCCGCACATGCTGGAACAACGGCACGGGTACATCCTGAACGTCGGCTCGATCCTTGGGCGCACGGCGGCCCCGCTTTTCGCCGTTTACAACGCCAGCAAATACGGCTTGACGGGCTTCAGCGAGGGACTGCGGCGTGAGCTGGACCGCAGTGGCGTTTATGTGACCTTAGCGTTGCCCGGGTGGACGCGCACCGAGATGATCTCGCCGGAGATCGAGGACTTGGTGCGGCGCTACGGCTACACCGTGCAGGAGGCAGACGAGGTCGCCGAGCGGATTGTGCTCGGCTTGGTGCACGGAGACAGGGAAATTGTGCTGGGCGGCTGGTTTGAAAAGATCGGTTTGCTGGGCGAACGTTACGCCCCGTTTTTGGTGCGGCTGTATTGGAAGCTCTGGTTTACGCCGGAGTGGGTTTCGGTGATGGGCGGCGAGTTGGAGCGCGCGATGAAGCGGGCGCGGGAAAAGGGCGCGCGTTAGCGGGCGCGCCACGCCGCAAGAACGCGGCGCGTGCTCTCAAAGGCAAGCTCCGGCAGCGGGTCATCGGGCGCGAGCCATAGGATGTCGCTGGCGTCGTCGGCGGGATGAGCCGTGCCGTTTTTGACGCGCGCCGCATATTGAATGACCACCGTCGCCCCGCCTTCCGGCGACGGCCCTCCGCGCACGTCCAACAACTCGGTGATGGTCACCTCCAAGCCGGTCTCTTCGCGCACCTCACGGGCGGCGGCCTCGGCGGGGTGCTCGCCGTAGTCCACGTACCCCCCGGGCAGCGACCATTTGCCGCGCTGAGGGTTAAAAGCGCGGCGTACCAGCAACACGCGGCCCTCGTGTTCCACCAACGTCACGGCGGCGACTTTGGGGTCGTCGAAGTGGATATAGCCACAAGCAGGGCACACGCGCCGCACTTGGCCGTAGGCTTCGCGGTCGGTCATCGCGTGTCCGCAAACTTGGCAATAGTTCACCGGCGCCCGCACGGTCTACGCCCTCCTTTTGCCCCATCTCCACAAGCCTAGCGAGACCAGGAGTATAACGCTCCCCGCGCCCACCAGCCACCAACGCGGACGGCTTGCCGTTGTGGGAGCAGGCGCGGCGATCTTCTCACGCGCTTTGGTCGGCGTGGGCGTGGCGCTGGGCGTAGGCGTTGGGGTCGCGGTCGCGCTGGGGGATGGCGACGGCGTGAGCGTGGGCGGTGGCGCTTGCGGCTCGCGTAAGGTGGGTGCTTCCGGCTGAGGCGCACCCTCTAGCGCGGGCGGGATAGCGCCTTCGGCTTCCGCTGCTTCTCCGAGCGGCGCGGCGAAGAACGCTTGAGCCGGGGGGGCGGCTTCATCGGCGGGCGCGGCCATTCCCCCGAGCGCTTCTTCCTCGGGCGCGGCTGTTGCGGGAGGGGCAAATGTGGGGAGCGCTTGCGGCGTGGCAGCGACCGTTGGCGTGGAGCTGGCGGTCGGCAGCCAGGCGACGTTTTCGGCGGGGGGCGCGTTTTGTGGACGGGCGCTTTGTTGTGCGGGGAAAAGCACGCCCAGCACAATTAGCACGACGGCCAGGGCTGTGCCCAACGCGCCGCTCAGTTGCAAAGCGGCGGCGACGCGCCAACGACGGGGTGCGCGTCCGTAAAGCGTCGGATCGAGCGTGAAGTTGCGCGGAGCGGGGAGCGTCGGCAGCGCGCGCAGCAACGCGACCGTCTCGTGCAGCTCAGTCAGCGCTTGGCGCAAGTGCGGCTCGGCGGCCAAGCGGCGCTCTAGCGCGGCGCGTTGGCGTGCGTTGAGTTTTCCGTCCAAATAGGCGGAAAGTTGCGCCCAATCGCGCTCGGAAAGTGGGGGACGGGTTACGCTCATGATCCTTGTGTTTCCTGGGGCGGGTCGGCAGGCCCGCGCGTTGGCTCATCTTTAAGACGGTAGGCAGCGGGTAGAAGTTCCCGTACCGCTTGCAAACACTCTCGCAAACGGGCGCGGGCGCGGCTCAGGCGTGATTTGACCGTGCCCAACCGCAACCTTGCAATATGCGCCACCTCTTGATACGAGTAGCCCTGCACGTCTGCCAACACGGCCACGATGCGTTGCTCGGCGGGCAATGCGTTGAGACACCTTTGGATCGCGTCGTGCAGTTCGCGGCGTTGGAGATGCTGCTCCGGGCTTTCCGGCGGTGCGTGGAGCGGAGAGGGGGCGGCGGGGCGCGGTGAATTGCTTAGTGCGTCCAGGGAAACGGTGGGGCGGCGTTGGCGGCGGCGCAGCTCGTCGTAGCAAGCGTTGGTGACGATGCGCAACAGCCAGGCGCGGAAGTTTTTTCCGCGAAACTGGCGCAGTTTGCGGAAGGCGGCGATGAACGCTTCTTGGGTGGCGTCGGCGGCGGCTTCCGACTCGCCCATCACGCGGTAGGCGACCGTGTAGGCCAGGTCCTGATAGCGAAGCACCAGCGCGTTAAACGCTTCCACGTCGCCCTGTTGCGCTGCGCGGACCAGCGCGTTTTCGTCCGCCTGGGTGTTCATACTCGGGTGTATTCCATTCCGCGCGGCTCTGCCAAAAAAGCATTGACGGATCGCCCAAAAACGCCTATACTTTGCCCCAGATGAGCCGAAGTGGCGGAATTGGCAGACGCGCGCGACTCAAACTCGCGTGGGGTAACTCCCGTGTGGGTTCGACTCCCACCTTCGGCACACGCAGCCAGCCGGTGATACGCCCGCTGGCTTTTCTTTTGCGTTTCCGTGCCCTCTTTGTACAATTCAACAGAACGCATTATAGCAAGAGACAGGCGCTTGGGTAGAGGCGATGACTAAACGGTACGTGGGTTCGTTGTTGGTCGGCGTGTTGATCGGGGTGGTGGTGGGCGTCTTCCTCGGCTGGGAGCAATATCCGGTGGAGTACACCAACAGCCCGCTTTCTGCGCTCGCGCCTTACTATCAGGACGAATATACGCTGATGGTGGCCGAGGGCTATCAGTATGACCAGGACATCAACGCCGCGCTAGAGCGCTTGCAGCCGCTGGGCAAGCCCAACGTGTTTGACTACATCCAAGACTTGACCGAACGCTACATCAGCCAGAGCAACGTCCCCGCCATTCCGGTTATGGTAGCGCTTTCGGAGGCGGTGGGGCGGCTGACGCCGATTATGGAGATTTACCGCATGACGCCCGTCCCTTCCCCGACGCCGATGGTCTCCCAGTAGCGACGATGAGCACACGAGGACACGTGCGCGCGGGCGGCGGTGGGCTTTCGTGGTTTGCGCTGATCCTGGGCGTGGCGATTGGGATCGGCGCAGGGCTGTTTTACACGTGGGAAATTGACCCGATCATCGAGCACAACACCGCGCCCTGGCAGCTCGGCAAGGCCGCCCGTGAAGATTACGTGGTGGCGGTGGCCTTAAGCTACGCGCACAATCGCGACTTGACGCTGGCCTTCAACCGCTTGTTGGCGCTCAAGCCGGAACAAAACGTTTGGCAGTTGGTGGCGGACGTGGCTTGTGAGCGCGTCAAGACCGGCAAGACCGTTTCCAACAGCGATATTCGCGTCATCCGTGCCCTGGAGCAGCTTTATAGGCCGCAGGGGGCCAGTGGGTGCGCCGACGGCCTTTACCCGACGCCCGCGCCACTTGTTTTCGTGACGCCCATTCCATCTCCGACCGCCACCCCCACCCTGCCGCCTCCGCCGACCAAAACCCCTACCCCCTCCAGCGTGGCGATTGTCTCGCCGCCGGTTTTGCCCACACCGACGCCCGCCGTCGGTGAGCGCTTCATCGTCACGCGCACCCAATCATTTTGCGATCCGAACGTGGACGGCGTGATCGAGGTGCGCGTTTACGACGAGGCGGGGGAGGGAATCCCGGGCGTGCCGGTGACCGTCCTTTGGAGCGGCAGCGAAACCGAGCGCTTCTATACCGGTTTGCAGCCGGAGCGCGGCTTGGAGTACGCCGACTTTCAGATGACGCCCGGGCGGACGTACACGGTCACGATCCCCGGGCTGGTTTCCGCGCCGCCGCAAGTGGAAGCCGCGCCCTGCCGCGCTGAGCTGGACGGCGAGATGGTGACCGTGACCACGTCGTATTGGGTGAATTTTCAACAGCGCGCGCGCTGAGCGCACTCAACGCGCGCACGCCACGAAAATCACTCCGTCCCCGTCCACTGCCATCGGTCATAGCGTGCCGCGCTTGGACTGACCCCGTCCAGGTTCGGCGCTTGCCCCCACACGCTCACCGAGCGGAAAAGTGGAATGACCGGAAAGCTCCCCTCCTCGCCGAAAAAAGCTTCTTCCGCTTGCCCGTAAAGTGCCGCTCGCTGAGCCGTATCCATCTCTTGCCCCGCGCGGTCGAGCCAAGCGTCCGTTTCGTCGCAAGCGCGCGCGTTGCGGATATAACCGTAGCGGCAGTGCAGCGCATCGCCCAGCCAGGCGTTGGCGTCCGGATAGTCGCCCGTCCACGTAAAAAGCCACAGATGCGGGCGCACGACCGTTTCCGTGTCGTAATTGGCGTGGCCCAACTGGATCAATAGCGGGTGGGGTACGGTCGTGATCTCGAACAGCGCCGAATTGCAGCCCAACGTCGTGCTCCATTGCTCCACCAACGCCGTCCCGACTTGCTCCCAACGCGGATCGTTTTCCGGTAGCGCGATCACGAACTTGTCCGGCACGCTTGTACAGGCGGGGAAGCCGACTTCGGCGAAGGCGGCTTGGGCGGCTGCCGGATCGTAACGCAGCGGGGCGGAATCGGGCGCGGCGACCACGTCCTCGGCGGTGAAGCGTGCGGCAGCCAACGCCTCGCTCGGGAAGAATTGACGGGCCAGCGCCTCCCGATCCAGTGCCCAGGCCAACGCGCGCCGCACGAGCGCGCGGTCGGTCGGCGTGCGGTCAAACGAAAAGCCGAGCATGGTCAGCGTGTCGCCTTCGGCCATGCGCACACGATCTCCCGCGATCTGCTGTGCTATCTCGACCTGCTCAGGCAGCAAGCGCGCCATATCTGCGCGCCCATCGGCGACGGCGCGGGCTAACGCCTCGGTGCTTTCCGCAAAGCGCACCTCAACCGCTTCGATATTGCCGCCGAATTCCAGCGGCCAGTGTGGGTTACGCGCCAAGCTCATGCCCGCCGCGTCCCAGCGGGTGAGCACAAAAGGCCCATTGCTCAACAGCGCTGAGCCGCGCGTGATTTGCTCGCCTGCCGCGAAGAGTTCACGGGGCAGCGGACGTAGCTCCGGCGTGCTCAACAGCGCGGGAAAGTAGCTTGCCGGATACAACAACTCGATCTCCAGCGTTTGCGGGCCTAACGCGCGCGCGCCGATCTCCTGCGCGATGTAGAGATCGGTCAGCGTTTGCGGAAAAGCGTGAGCCACCGTGTAGCACCCCTTGATCGGCATGAGGTTGTTGCTGAGCGGAGAAGGGCGCTTGGGGTTGCAGGCGCGTTGGATGGCGTAGACGAAATCGCCCGCCACCACCGGACGCACGGCAACGCTCTCCCGTGTTTCCGCGTCATAACGCACCCAGTAGACATCGTCACGCAGCGTGAACGTCCAGCGCAGCCCGTCCGCGCTGACCTGCCAGTCGGTCGCCAACATCGGCTCGATCTGGTGAGTGGTCGGGTCAAAGCGGGTTAGTCCCACGAAGAGATTTTCCACCAGATCGCGCGTGGCGGGGTCAAAGCGCGAAAGTTGGGTGGGGTCCAGATTTTGCGGCGCGGGCATCGCCACCCGCAACGTGTAGGGCGCGCCTTGAGCGTTGGGCGCGGCGCGGAGCGTTTGCGTCGCCCCGCTCAGCAACGTGAAGATGAGCAACGCCAGCAGAGCATAGCGCGAAAATGAGCGCAGGTGCAGCATAATTTCCTCACTTGGTGTGTGTTGAGCGCAACGAAAGCGTTGCTATTGTAGCGCAAAGCAAGGGGGCGTAAATCGGCGTTTGGCGGACGTTTACGGCACGGCGAGCACCCTATAGCGCCGTGTTTCTCCGTGTACCAGCCCTCCCCAGCTCAGGATCGGCGCGCCATCGGGGCGCAGCGCCAATGTCGGCGGAGCAGCGTCAGCGGGCGGCGCGTTGAGCACTTCGTAGCCGAGCGGCTCGCCTGCCCGGAAGTAGACGATGGACGCCTGCCAACGTTCCTCACGCCACACCGCCACCGCCACCGCGAAAAAATCTTTTCCACCGACCCCAGGGCGCGGCCAGCGTAAGGGCGCGCTTTCTGCGTCGTTGGTGGGGAAGCGCATTTCGGCTTCGGGCACGGTGGACGCGCCGAGTGTCAAGGGGCGCGGAGCGGTCGGGTGCGCGGCCAGCCTTAGCGGAATGCGGCGCACGTGTTCCGGTGCGTGAAGCGGAAAGCTCAGCACGGTGACGCGCTCGTGGTGCGGCGTGTGCGCGTCCATGATCCCCAGCAGCAAATAGCCGTGCGTGGCGTCCGCGCCAAGCGCAAAGGTGCGCACGCTCTCGTCCGAGCCAAGCCTCCACGTGCCGAGTGTTGCCCCTTCTGCAAGCGCTGTTGCTCCCTCAGTGCCTGGGACTAGCAGAGCGTAGCGCAATGTGAGCGTGGCGGGCGCACTGCGTTCCGCCCAGGCCAAATATACGCCCGCGTCGTTATTCGCGGCGGCGAGGTGTTGCACGTGGCGCGGCGCGTGGCGTTGTACAGGCCCCGGGCGGCCCTCGGCGTCGAGCACCACCGACGCGATGCGCTCGGACGCGGTACGCCACAATACCCGAGCGCTCCCGTCCGCCAGTGTCACCAGCGCAAAGTCCCGCTCGGCGGTGTCGGCCAGCTCCACCGGCCCGCGCAAGGTTTCCCCTTGCGGTGTCAGGAGCGCGCTCCGCAGCCGTCCGTCGCGTTCCCGCCAGACCATGTGCAGCGTGCCGCGCGCTGTCGAGACAATCCGCCAATCGGACGGCGTACCCTCGGCGTAAGGCTGCAGCGAGGCGCTACGTTGGGCGTTGAGGGGCGTATAAACGAATGGCGGAGAAGCGTTCATCGGTTGCCACACCAGCGCGGCCTCTGCCCCTGTGTTGAGGATGGCAGCATAACTCAACGGAAGCGTAGGGCCGAGATCGGTTATTTGCCAGCGTTGCGCCGAGCTTTTTCGGAGCGCCGCCGCGCCTAAAACGGCGAGCAAAACCAGCGCCAACACGGTTGCGACCCAACGCTTATGTTGCCTTGCGAACGTCACGCTTTCCTCCTGAGCACAAAATAGGCGCGCCGAAAATGATCC
>JALSSH010000559.1 GCA_026984385.1 Ardenticatenia bacterium
TGCGGTAGTGTATCTTTAACGGTTGAAATTTGTGGGGTGGTTTTTGTATCCCTATCGAAGCGTGTCATTATGGGCCGTTTTGAGCGAAGAACGCCCGTGTGAGTAGGCACTCAAAAAGGCGGCCATCAGCCGCCATCTGAATTTCAACCGCGAGGGATACACTACCTCTGTTGCGACCTATTGCCGCCCGCCTTCGACAGGGGTAAACTGCGAGTGGTTTGGGCTGTGTTGGCAAAGGACAAAAAAACACTATGACACGAAAAGGCTATCTGATCCTCAACGGCGGTGAAGCCTTCAAGCCGGAGATGCGCACCGCCGACCGCGCCTGGGTGGACCTGGTGCGCGGACAACATCGCCCCCGCGCCGTAGTGATACCGGTCGCCGCGCTGGAAAAGCATCAAAAGCTCGCCCATGAGGTAACGCGCTATTTGCGCGGACTGGATACACACGCAGAATATAAGCTCGTCACGAACAAAAGCGAGGCCGACGCCCGCGACGCCTATCAGACGCTGGACAAAGTGGAGATCATCGCGTTGCCGGACGGCAGCCCGATCCGTGTGGTCACCGAGCTGCGCGGCACGCACACCGAAAAAGTGTTGCGCCAGGCGCTGTTGCGCAAAGCCGCTGTTTACGCCACCGCCGCCAGCGCGATGGCGCTTTGCGAGCGCTATTGGTTCGCGCACAAATGGCCGCACGGCTTGGGCTTGCTGCCAGGCGTGGCCTTGTTGCCACACTATAACTTGGTGGCGGGGCGCTTGCCCCCCACCCAATTGCTCGCCAAGCTGCCGGAAGGCCTCACGCTGATAGGGCTGGATCAGCAAACTAACCTCATCTGGCGTCCGGACGACGTTTTCGAGGTGCACGGGCAGGGCACGGTCACGGTTTACCGTAGCATGATGATCCAAGAGCATTACGGGGACGGGGAGACCTTCTCGCTGGAAGGCCCAACCCAAAAAACGCCCGACGTGTAGCGTATTACAGCAGGGGCTTGTGGCGTTGCCCACCGCGCAACCACAACGCGAGCAGCAGCGCCACCAAGCTCACCGCTGCGCCGATAAATTGCATCTCATCGATCACATCAATAGCGGCCAGCAAATTGGCGCGCTGTGTCGCCATGATCACGTCGTAAGCGTCTCCGCTGGCCTCCGCCAGATAGTGGGGCCGGATGGCGTCAAAGCGCTTCAGCGAATAGATCGTCAGCGAAGAAAGCGCCAAGGTCATCCCGACCAGACGCAAGATCAGCACCAGCGCTGAGGCCGAGCCGCGCTCGTGCTCGCTCACGTCGTTGAGCGCCGCCGTGCTGATCGGGGAGATAGTCAGCCCCAGCCCCACGCCGATCACGCCCATTTGCGCGGCCATCAAGCTATAGGGTGTGTCGCTTTGCCACACCAGCCCCGCGCTCACAAAGCCCCCACACGCCAGCGCCAACCCCAACACCGTCGGCACGCGATAGCCGAAGCGCTCGCTCAGCCACCCGCCCGGGATCGCCGCCAACGCCATCGGCACGGTCAAGCCGGAAAGCAGCAAGCCGGCGGTATACGCCGCCGCGCGAATGTCTTCGG
>JALSSH010000560.1 GCA_026984385.1 Ardenticatenia bacterium
GCCATTTGCGCGCGCTGGGCATGGTCTACGTGGCGATCCGCCCCTGGCAACTGGACTATAGCTTGGTCTGGGCGTTGAAAGCCGGACACAGCGCGATCAGAGGCGCGCGTCCGCCCGAGGAAGTGTGGCGCTGCCCCGCTTGCGACGCCGCCGAGCTGCTGCCGGTGGCCGAAGGTTGGCGCTGCCTGGCTTGCGAGGCATTCGTGCCGCGCGCCGCTGACGGCGTGGCCGAGCTGCACGGCAGAAAGTGGCGTATGCTAAAATAAAAAGGGATGTCAGCCGTTCAGCAGGAGAGCCGCTATGCCCACGCAAAAGGTCGCCGAAATGACCGTCGAGGAGCTAAAAGCCTTGATCGCGCAGGAAGTCGAGCAACGCTTACAGCTCAGGCACGGGGTACGCCTCTGGCCCCGCCCCTATGACCCGCGCACCCCCGAAGAGGTGTTGGAGTCGTTGGAACGGAATATGTGGACACCACCGCCCGGCTCCCCCTCGGCAGTGGAAATGCTGCGGGAGGATCGGGATCGATGAGCGATACATACATCGTTGATGCCAGCGTTATTGTCCAACGCCTAATCCGCGATTCTGAAACGCCTCACGTCCGCACCTTATTCCGGCTCATGGGTGACAGGCAAGTCGAGCTTTGGGTGCCGGAGTTTTGCTTGGCTGAGTGCGCCAATGTCCTATGGAAAGCGGTGCGCTTTCGCGGTATGTCGCCTCAACAGGCCGAAACCCTGAGCCGCGACCTCACCGCCGCGCCGCTTTACATCGCCACCATCGCCCCCTACCTGCCCCGCGCGCTGGCAATCGGGCTGCGCCACCAACTGCCCATCTACGATTCGGTCTATATCGCCATAGCCGAAGCTATCAGCCACCCTCTGATCACCGTAGACCGCCGCCAAGCCGAGGTTGCCTCAGCCGAAGGCGTCCCCCTCAAAGCGATCACAGACTTTCCGCCCGCATAAAAGCCCCCTCCCCTGCGAGCGTTCCGCTGCAGCGCCGCTAAGGTAGTGCGTGCGGCGCGAGGACACCCCGCACACACTCGGAAAAATCCGCATTCGCTGCTACAATGGCGCGTGTTCGCAGACCTTACCGCAGCGTAGAAGGAGACTCACCGTGACGCTGTTACCTGTGCAATTGGCCGCGCTGCTGCGCCAAGCGATCCTCGCCGCGCAACACGCCGACGCCTTGCCCCCCTTCGACGTGCCGCAGCGCGTCCCCGTCCAACGCAGCAACAAGCCCGAACTCGGCGAGTACGCCAGCCCCGTCGCTATGCAGCTCGCCAAGCTCGCGCGCCGCAAACCGCTGGAGATCGCCCAAGCCATCGCCGACCACATGCCCCCCGCCGAGTTCATCGGCGAGCTTGTCGTCGCGCCCCCGGGCTTCCTCAATATCCGCCTGGACGAAAATTGGCTGACCCAACAGGTGGAAACGATCATCGCGGCGGGCGCGGATGCCTTCACGCTGAGCCTCGGACAGGGCCAACGCGCACAGGTCGAATGCGTCAGCGCCAACCCCACCGGCCCGCTCACCGTCGGGCACACGCGCAACGGGATCATCGGCAGCACGATGGCGAATATCTTGCGCGCGGTCGGCTACGACGTGGAAATGGAATACTATTTTAACAACGCCGGTCGCCAGATGCGCGTTTTGGGGCAGAGCTTGCAAGCGCGCTATCTCCAAGCGCTGGGGGTAGAGGCCTCTTTGCCCGAAGACGGCTATCAGGGCGACTATTTGGCCGAGATCGCGCGGGAGCTGGTGGCGAAATATGGCGAGAGCCTGCGCGACGAACCCTGGGAACGCTTCAAAACAGAAGCCGAAGCTGCCATGTTCGCCTGGATCAAGCGCAGCTTGGCCGCGATCAACATCACCTTCGACGTGTTTTTCAACGAAAACAGCCTCTACGAAAACGGCAGCGTCTGGCGCACGTTGGAACAGCTCGAAGAGCGCGGCTACGTTTACCGCGCGGTGTTGCGCGAAGGCGCAAGCGAAGAAGAGCGCGCCAAGCTCTCACCCGACGCTAAAGAGGCGGTCTGGTTTCGCACCACCAAGCTCGGCGACGAAGAAGATCGCGTGCTGGTCAAGTCCAGCGGCGAGCCAACCTACGTGCTGCCGGATATCGCCTACCACGTCAACAAGTTGGAACGCGGCTTTGACTTGCTGGTCAACGTGCTGGGCGCGGACCACATCGTGGAGGCGCAAACCGTGCGGCGCGGCTTGCAGGCGCTGGGCTATGATCCCGAGCCGCTGCACGTGATCTTGTATCAGTTCGTGACGCTGATCGAAGGCGGCGAACAGCGCAAGATGAGCACGCGGCGCGGCGAGTTTGTCACCCAAGACGAGTTGGTCGCCGACGTGGGCGCGGACGTGGTGCGCTACTTCATCCTGGCGCGCAGCCCGAGCAGCCATCTGGAATTTGACCTGGACGCCGCGCGCGAACAGTCCAACGAAAATCCGGTTTACTATATTCAAAATGCGCACGTGCGCTGTGCGGGCATCTTCCGCCAAGCCGAAGCGCGCGGCTTTGACGACGCGGACGCCGATCTGTCGCTGTTGGGCGTGCGCGAACGGGACTTTATCCGCAAGATGTTGGAGCTGCCGGAAGTGTTGGCCCAGGCCTATGAGGAGTTCGCGCCGCACAAGCTCGCTTTTTACGCGCTGGAGCTGGCGCGCCAGTTTCATCCGATGTATGACGAGGTGCGCGTGTTGCACAGCGAGGTGTCGCCGGAACTGGCGCGGGCGCGCTTGCGGCTGTACCGCGCCGCGCGGATCGTGTTCCGCCGCGTGCTGGAGCTGATGGGCATGTCTGCGCCGGACGTGATGTAACCGCACAGGAGGTGCGCTCGTGGGCTTGAAACCCGACCATTGGATACGCAAAATGGCGCTCGAACACGGCATGATCGAGCCTTTTGCCGAGGGTGAAAAACGCGAAGGCGTGATCAGCTACGGGCTTTCGTCCTACGGCTACGATATCCGCATCGCCGATGAGTTCAAAATTTTTACCAACGTCTTTAGCGCGGTGGTGGACCCCAAACAGTTCGACACGCGCTCGATGGTGGACTATCAGGGCGAGGTGTGCATCATCCCGCCCAACTCGTTTGCGCTGGGGCGCTCGGTGGAATATTTCCGCATTCCCCGCAGCGTGCTGACCGTGTGCCTGGGCAAAAGCACCTACGCCCGCTGCGGCATCATCATCAACGTGACGCCCTTCGAGCCGGAATGGGAGGGCTTCGTGACGCTGGAGATCAGCAACACCACGCCGCTACCGGCCAAAATTTACGCCAATGAGGGCATCGCCCAAGTGCTCTTTTTCGAAGCGGACGAGATGTGCGAAACGTCCTACGCAGACAAGCGCGGCAAATATCAGGGCCAACAGCGTATCGTGCTCCCGAAAGTGTGAGCGGCGGTGCAGCGCTGCGCGCTGCGCGCGCGACACATGTCGCGCGCATGGCGGCGCGGCGCGCGCCCGTTGAAAGTGCGGCTGGGCGCGCGCCGCGCCGCCCCGCCCCCCGACCGTCACCGTTCCAGAAAGGTCAACCGCCCATGAGCCTCCCCGAATCCTTCGGCGACTTGCGCAGCATTCTACCGCCCTGGGAAACAACTTCGGCGCCGCTTTCGCTCCAACAGCAACTGCGCGCCGCCCTAGCGGACGCGCTGAGCATTGACGGCGAAGAAGTCCGCCAGGATCGCCGCACGGGGGAAAGGGTCTACATCTTTCGCGGTCAGTTGCGCCTCCCCGTTGAAGGCGCGTATGAGCAAATCAGCGCACGGCTGCGTCCGCTGGGCTTCACGCCGCTGTTGCAACGTGAGGAAGACGAGATCGCCGTTGTTGCGATCCCGGGCGAGCTGCCCGAATCGCGCTTGAGCGCGCCCGCCTGGGTTCACTTGCTGTTGCTGCTGGTCACGCTGGTGACCACAACGGTCATGGGCGCGGCGCTGAGCGGAATGCCCCCGCGCGCCGTGTGGGACGCGC
This sequence comes from Ardenticatenia bacterium, assembly GCA_026984385.1. Classification (GTDB taxonomy): domain Bacteria; phylum Chloroflexota; class Anaerolineae; order Aggregatilineales; family Aggregatilineaceae; genus JALSSH01. The sequence continues at coordinate 3,971 of JALSSH010000560.1, forward strand.
TGCGCACGGGGAACGCGCACACGCTTCGCGCGACGCTGCGGGACGGGCTACCCTTTTCGCTCACCTTGCTGACCATTCTCGGCGTGCACGAAATGGGGCACTACGTGGCCGCGCGAATGCACGGGGTCAAGGTGACCTTGCCATTTTTTATCCCGCTGCCGCTCAGCGGCTCGCTGGGCACGCTGGGCGCGGTGATCTTCATCCGCAGCCCGCTGATGAACCGCCGCGCGCTTTTCGACGTGGGCATCTCCGGCCCGCTGGCGGGACTGGTGGTGGCGCTGCCGCTGTACGTGATCGGGCTAGGGCAGCCGCCCTCGGTCGGGCTACCGGAAATCTGGTTGCAACTGGGCATCCGTCGCATCAGCAACCCGCCCTTGCTGGACTTCCTGGCCTCGTTCGTGACCGACACGCCCAACCTCGACCGCTTCGTCTTCTACAGCCACCCGATGGCGCTGGCCGCTTGGTTCGGCGTGCTGCTGACCGCGCTCAATTTGCTGCCGCTGGGCCAGTTTGACGGCGGCCACGTGGCCTACGCGCTGCTCGGCAAACGCGCGTGGCCGCTGGCCTGGGCCACGTTTATCGGGTTGGTGCTGCTGGGGTTGCAAGGCTTTTGGATGGCCTGGCTGCTTTGGGCGCTGATGGGCTTTTTCACCGGCTTGCGCCACCCGCCGCCCTACGACGATCTGTTGCCGTTGGGCAAGGTGCGCACCGCCATCGGGATCGGGACGGCGCTCTTGTTTCTGCTGATGTTCACTCCCGCGCCCTTTTACAGCCCCTGAGCAGGGACAAAGCCTTTGCCCTTTCCGCCTGCGCACAACGCGCAATCACGGTATGATTGGGGTGAGGCCGAATTTCCGGAGTAAGGAGCTACCGTGACGCAGGCGTTAACCTCGGAACAAGTGCACCAGATCGTCAACAACACGCTGCTGGTGCTTCTGGCGCGTCCGGAGTTGCAAAGAGAATGGCGCGCCAATTTGCTCGATCTGCTCAAACAAGCCCGCGAGCAGGCATTGGAAGACGAAATGCTTTTTGTGGCGGCGGTGCTTTCGCTGTTGGAAAAGCCCAACGACCGCCTGCCTACCGGCACCGCTTACGATTACGCCTGGGAAGCCTTGCTCACCGGCCTGAAAACGGGCAGACTGCAGCCCCTCGACGACGAGGACGGGTTTTCGTTAGAACACCTGCTCCGCTCGGTGGCCGAAGCGCTGGTCGCCGTGTTCACCACCTCGCCCGACCAGCGCGACGTGGTGACCCGAGAGGTACAAAACATGCTCCAGGCCGCCCAAGACTCCAACGTGCCGGAGCTGGAAACCTGGCTGGCCGACGCGCTGGCCGTGCTCAACGGCGCCGACCCAATCGCCCTAGCACAACACCATGAGGGCCTGTACGGTGCTTACTGGCAAGCCATCGTCGCCAACATCCCGAACGCTTGAGGCCCGCGCTCAACCGAGCGGGCGAGATCATGCGGAGGAAATAAGCCATGCGTAAGTTCCTTTCGGTTCTACTCGGCTTTGCGTTGCTGGCAGCGGCGGCGTTGTTGCTCTGGTCTGCTTACGGCATCCAGCCCACCGAAGCGCGCACCACCGGCGGCGTGCTCTACTCTCAGCAAGAAGTAGCCGCGCTGATGGCCTCCGGTGAGCAAATGGAAGCAGTGGCCGACGTCCCGCTGGCGGACAACGTCGTGCCCGTCCAACCCGAGATCGCGCCCGCCGCGATGGCCGATTTGGGCACGCTGGACGTTCAAGAAGCCCAAGCCGCGCCTTCCACCATCACGGAAGTGCAACAAAACGCCGACGTGCAGCTCACCGCCCCACTGACCACCGACATCGTGCTGGACGACACGACCCAGGTCGAGGTGGCGCCCCTGGCACAAGGCGGCAGTGTCCCCGAGGGCGAAGGTCAGGGTGGCATGGGCGCGGCGACGCTCGGCTATGAGCAGCGCGTGGTCGAGATCGAGTGGCCGCGCGAGTTTTACGTCGGGCGCGCGGGGTCGGTACGTGTGACGCTCAAGCCGCTGGCAGGCGGCGCGTTGCAACCGGTCGCCGAGGTGGAGGGCAACGAGGTGCTCGCCACGCCCATCCTGATCGCCGACCGCTACGACGCTTACGACGCCTACGTCACGGCGACCATCTCCGCGCCGGACTTCAGCATCGAGCCGGTCACGCCCGCCACCCAACCGCTGCAGCGCGGCGGCGAGGCCGAATGGCGCTGGACGCTCAAGTCCGAAAGCGCGCAAAAGTCGGTGATCGCGCTGAGCCTGGCGATCTCCTGGCAGCCCAAACAGCCCGGCAACCCGCCCGGGCCGCAAAACGTCCCGATCTGGGGCCAAGCGTTGCAAGTGGAAGTGAACTACATCTTCGGTATGTTGACCGTTTCCCACGCCAGCTTGCTCGGCACGGTCTTGGGCGTGTTGGGGCTGATCGCACAGTTCCCGTTGCTGGAAAAGGTGCTGGAGATCATGCTGGACATGCTTTTCGGAGGAGACCGCCGCCGCGACAATCGCCGCACAGAAAGCAACCGCCGCCGTCGCCGCTAAGTTTTCGGGAGACCATCTTATGCCCTTGTCGGCCACCTCTCGTTTAGCGCGGGTGCTGGGCGCTGAAAAACCCGCCACGCCCGCGCCAATTTGGGGGGCCACGCTGCTGCTCGGGCTTTACGCGGCGTTACGCCTGCACGCCCTGCTCCGCTTTCCGCCGTTTATTGACGAGCTGGAGTATTTGGAATTAGGGCGGCAAATCCGACAAGGGCATGTGCTCGTCGGCGCGGCCAACGGCAAACTTTTCGGGCTGTGGTGGATCGCGCCGTCCACTTTTGGACAAAACGGACAACTTTTCACAGCGCGCGCGCTCACCGTCTTGCTTACACTGATAGGTGCAGCGTTGCTTTATCGTGTAACACACCACTTCGCAGGCATACAGGGAAGCATACCCGCATTGCTGATTGCCTCCGTCGCGCCCTACCTGCTATTTTACGACCGCATGATTATCACCGATCTGTCTGTAAGCGTTTGGGGTATGGCGGCGCTATGGTTCGCAGCGCGTCATGCACAAAACAAACGGTTAGCGGACGCTTTACTTTGCAGCATCAGTCTATGGCTGGCGTTATTGGGTAAAGCTACAGGTATATTCCTAGTAGTGATCCCGTTTCTCGCCTATGTGCTTTTAACGTGCACGAGTTCTCGTCGTGAATACAGGCAACAGCTCTTGCGCAGCTTAGCGGCAACAGTAACACTTTATGCTGTGTTGGCAAGTGTGACACTAGGCTTAGTACGCTGGCGCGGCTATAACTACTTCAGTACAGCCACCACCGTCGTCGGCTCAGAAAAAGTAAGCGGGCCGCAAGCCTATCTCGACCATTGGCGCGCACTGCTGGAAATTGACCGCAGCTATTTCGGCTGGCCTTTGCTGGCGCTCTGGGCGGCGGCGTGGTTGGTGTACCTGCGCACAC
>JALSSH010000561.1 GCA_026984385.1 Ardenticatenia bacterium
CAACTTGGGCAACGGGCGCGGCTACAGCGTGCGCGAGGTGATCGACGTGGCACGCGAGGTGAGCGGCGTGGACTTCCCCGCCCTCGAAGCCGAGCGTCGCCCGGGTGACGCGGCGCGTTTGGTGGCTTCCTCGGAGCGCATCCGCCGCGATCTGGGTTGGCAGCCGCGCATCCCCGATCTGCGCGACATCATCGCTTCGGCTTGGGCCTGGCACAAAGCGCACCCACACGGTTACGCGGATCGCTGACCATGCACGTTGCGATTAACGGCTGGTTTTGGGATAGTCCGCATACGGGCAGCGGGCAATATGTGCGGCACGTGCTGGCCGCGCTGAGCACCCTGGCGCCGGACTTACGGCTCACGCTGGTTGTGCCCGCGCCCGTGTCCGCGCTGGAAGCGCTCCCGCCGACGGTAGATGTGTTGCCCGTGCCGCTGCGCTTCGGCGGGCATGTGGGCAAGGTGTGGTTCGAGCAGCGCGCCTTCCCGCGTGCGGTGGCGGCGCTGGAAGCGAACTTGGCGCACGTGCCCTACTGGGGACCGCCGCTAAGTTCGCCTGTGCCGTTGGTGTGCACCGTGCTAGACGTGATCGCGCTGGCCGTGCCCGCGTATCGGCGCGGCGTGCGCAATCGTCTATATACCAGCCTGGTGACCGCCGCCGCACGGGGCGCTACCCATCTGTTGACCATTTCCCAGGCGAGCAAGGCGGATATGGTGCGGCATCTGCGCGTGCCTGCGGAGCGGGTCAGTGTGACGCCGCTTGCCGCTGATGACGCTTTTCACCCGCATCTCGGCCAAGAGCGCGACGCGGAAGTGCGCGCGCGTTACGGTCTGGACGACGTGGACGATTTCGTGCTCTATCTTGGCTCGTATGCGGCGCATAAAAACGTGCGCCTGTTGCTGGCGGCCTATGCGTATGTGGCGCAGGCAGAAGGGGCGGACGTGCCGCTGGTGCTGGCGGGGCACACGCCCACACGGTGGGGCACGGCTCGTTTCCCCGATCTGCCTGCTTATGTCGAAGAGCTGGGCCTGGAGGAGGCGGTGCGTTGGCTGGGGCCGGTGGCCGAGCCGGACAAGCCCGCGCTCTATCGGCTGGCGAGCGTGTTTGCTTTTCCCAGTCGCTATGAGGGTTTTGGGCTGGGGCCGCTGGAGGCGATGGCCTGCGGGACGCCGGTGGTGGCGTGCGATATTTCCGCGATGCCGGAGGTGGTCGGGCAGGCAGCCTACCTTGTGCCGCCGAACGATCCGCGCGCGATGGCCGGCGCGATCCTGGCGCTGCTCAACGAGCCGGAGCACGCGGCCTACCTGCGCAACTTGGGCTTGGCGCGCGCGCGGGACTTCAATTGGCGCAAAACCGCCGAGGCGACCTTGGCCGCGTATGAGTGCGTGTTGCGGTGAGCGCTTCGCTCACGTAGCAGGGGGCATCCTGTACCTGAGCGCGTTTTTGTGGGGCGCTGCCCCACACCCCGCAAGGGGCGCCCGCGCCCCTTGACCCCGCCGCGCTGCGCGCGGTAGGGGTAGGGGGACTTGAGCGGGCGAAGCACGCACGCGGGCGAGGAAC
>JALSSH010000562.1 GCA_026984385.1 Ardenticatenia bacterium
CACCGCATCCACCACGCTCACGGCGCGCAGCCCTCCGCGAACGCTTGCGGATAGACCGAGCGCGCGATCTCCTCCACGCCCAGCGCCGCATATTGGCTCACCGCCGTGATGTGCGCTTGGCTCACGGCATAAACGTGCCCCTGACGCACGGCCCGCAGCGCCCCGAAGACCGGATCGGCGGTGAACCAGGCGACCGGATCGGTTGTTCCCGTCCCCCAGCCGCCCAGCAACACCACATCGGGATCGGCGCTGAGCACAAATTCGGCGTCAATTAACGGGTACGCGCCCAACCCCGCCGCCACGTTTTCCACGCCCGCCCGTTGCATCATCTCGTCCACCGTGCTCCCCGTGCCGTAGGTCATGCCTCCGCGCTCGTAGTAAAGCGTGCGCAAGCGTTCACACGGGGCGACACGCGCGCCCACCGCCGCGATGCGCGCGTCCATCTGCGCGATCATGGCCTCAGCGCGGATTTCTGTGCCGGTAGCGCGCCCCAAAAGCCGTATGTTGGCGCGGATGTCGTCCAGCGAGCCGAAGTCCGCCAACACAAAGACCGGCACATCTGCCGCCAACATCTGATCCAAGGCAGCAGGGTTGCTGTAGGTAGCCATGACCACCAAATCGGCGTCAAGGCTGATCAGCAGCTCCGGGTTGCCGCTGAGGTCGGCGCGCGGCACGTCGGCCAAGCGGTCGGCGATGTTGCTTATGGCAGGGTCGCGTGCCAGGTAGGTCACGCCGAGCAAACGCTCTGCTCCCACCAGATCGAGCAGGATTTCGTCCGAGGCCAACGTCACCGAGGCGATGCGTTGCGGCGGTGCGCTCAGCGTGACAGCGCGCCCCAGCCCGTCGCGCACGGTGCGCGGGAAGCGGTTTTCGCACACGTCCGCAAAGCTGACCTTCGGCAGCGGTGGGGCGTCGGTGCGCGTTTTGTCCAACCACAGCCAACCTTCCACATCTCCATCGTGGAGGGTGTAGCCACCCGCGCCCACCGCGCTATATTGCCAGCGCCCACCCGCGCCCAGGTGGAAGTACGCCCAATAGGCACAGCCCGCGCCACCCTCACATTGGCAAAAGCAGCTCTCCTCGGGCGGTGAGCAGCCTTGCCCTTCAATCGCGCAAATGGCCGTGCCCAAAGCGCCGCCTTCGCTCACCACCTCCAACCCCGTCGCGCGCAACGCTTCTGCGCCGTTTGCGCCTGTTGGCAAGCTCACGCAAAATACCTGCGGCAAACCGTCCGCGCCTTGCACAAGCACGCCCACTCGGATCGCGTCGCTTTGCGCGGCCACGTTGCCGCTCAGCGCGATCAACGCCAGCAAGAACAGCCATGCTCCGAGCTTGCGCCAACTTCGCCGCATCGCGCCCTCACAAAATCGCCAGCGTGTGGCGGTTGCGCCACAGCAGGAAGAGGAAAAATGGTCCGCCGACCAGCGCGGTGACCGTGCCCACCGGCAACACCTGCGGCGCAATGGCTACCCGCGCCACTGCGTCCGCCAGCACCAAAAAAGCCGCGCCGCCGAGCGCGCTTGCAGGCAACAGGACGCGGTGGTCCGGCCCGACA
>JALSSH010000563.1 GCA_026984385.1 Ardenticatenia bacterium
GGCGCGCTATCGCGGCAGCGACGCGGAGCTGTTGGCGCAATGGGAACAAGCGCGGCTAGAAGTGCGGCGCTGGTTGGCTTTGGGCGTGCCGCCGGAAGAGTAAAATTTTTATTCCAACTGCTTCAACTGCAAGCGTATTTCCTCAAGCACCCTCTCCATCAAAGGCGGCAGATCGCCTTGTGTAACCTGCAAGTCCAGCGGCTTTTCCAACTTCTGCAAGGCGTAGGAAATTTCTTCCTGGGCAGTGTGCAACACCGAGGGACATTTGCCGATCGCGATCAGGTGTTCGAGCACGGTTTGCGGCACACGCTGGTAAATGTCGTCAAGAGACTTTTCGACGTACATGGTGGTAAACTGCACGGCGTTCATAAAAAGCGATTCCATCGTCACCAGGACATAAGCATAAGCCTCGCTCCCATCCTCCCTTTCCACGACCACATCCGGAACCCATTCCAAATACACGGTGAAGGATTCCGGCGTGCGGGGGAGCGCTTTGGCTCGACGCAGCAATTTTTTCGGCAGTGCATACTTGAGCGGAGGCGATGGGGTAAACTTTATATCGTCCACGATGTTCCACGTGTCGTTTTCTCTATCCTCCGGAATCAAGATCGGCCACGCATGATCTTCTCGCCATTCCTCGCGGAAGCGCTCCAAGTCAGGGAAGAATTCGATGAATTTTTGCAGCGCAAGGGTAATAAAACGCACCTCCTGGGCAGTGGGAAATCGCACCACAAAACCGGGGCGTGAGGAGACAATATACGGCCATTTCTCCCCCTCGCCAAAAGTAAAGCCCCGAGCTTCCAAGCGCTTACGGTCCTCATCAGAAACCCCATTCGGCTTGACCCAAACAAGGTTAAACACCGCCGTTTCGGCAACGTGTCGCGCGACATCCTCACTCAGTCCCCTGCGAGCAACGTGTTCTATCGCGTCCAGGCCACGTAAGATAAACACCGCAGGCAAGCCATTATCATAGTTTGCCATATAGCTGAAGAGGTTAAACTCCCCCGTTTCAGGGTTCACCATGCCAAACGTCAACGGTTTTTGTTGCGCAAGATCAATGTGTGCCTCGCGGACTTGTATCCACGCCTCATAAAGAGCGCGCACCTCCTCATCGGAAGGCGGGGGCGCATCCCAGGGTTCATATATCGGTACTGCATACATCTTCACTGCAGGGCATCCTTCCTACTACAAGCACTTGCCGATGGTCTGGCAAAGCTGCGTGATGTGCATTCGGTCGTGTTGAGAGACGAAATTTGCCATCTCCAACAATGTCGTGGGGCCGAAGATGTAATGCCGTGCGGCGCGTGCCCAGGCTTGCGGTGGCAGCGCCGCCAAAAAAGCCAACGTCCGTTCGCGCTCGTCGGCAAACGTTAACGCTACCTCGTGCGCCTGCTCCGGACAAAGACGCGCAGCGGGCGGCGGGGGCTGTTTGGGTTGAGAAAGGAAGGGATTGTCTTCACGGACGATCCGCTCTAGGCGTGGACGTTGTACCTCGCGCTCACTTTCCGCCAGGTGACACAGCACCTCCATCGGTGTCCACTCGTTGGGGACCGGGCGCATCGTCCAAACGTGGGCGGGCGCTTCTTCTACCACGCCCAGCAAAGCGGCCAAATTGCCGTTGAGACGCGGCGCGATCTGCGCGGGCCGGTGTGGAGAAGGGGTAAGCGTTTCCAGCCAGCCTTCATCCTGCACCAAGCACGCAAAATCCGCCAATGAGCCATGCCCGTCGGCCAGCGCCATATCGGTCGCTTGAGTATCTCCGTCCATACACACCCAAAAGGTGTGCAAACCGGCCCGATGGGCGGGCATGATGTCATTTTGCCAGTGGTTGCCCACCATCACCGCCTCGTCCGCTTGGACCCCGATCCGCGCCAAAGCCTCCTCATAGTAAGCCGGGTGCGGCTTGGTGTAGTGCATATTTTCCAGCGTGGTGACCAGCGCAAACGGCACGGTGTCGGTCGGCACACCGGCCCAAGCCAAGCGTTGCTCGATGGCGACGCGCGGGAAAAAGGGATTGGTCGCCACCACGAGCTGCAGCCCGCGCGCGAGCAAGGCTTCCACCAACTTATGCACGCCCGGGTGCGGCTGGGTGGTTTGGGCCAAGTCGGGATAGACTTCGCGGTAAAAAACGTCCATCGCCGTTTGGAAGGTGGCGCGGTCAACCGTCAGACGCTCTAGCAGCGCGGCGTAGAACGTTTCTAGGTTGCTTGTGCGCGGATCGTCGCTGTGGATCACGGCGTCGGTCGCGGCCAGGATCGCGGTATGCGCGTCCACAAGCCCAAGATGGCGCTCCAAGAAAGCATCCAGCAACGCCAAATAGTTGCGCACAAAGGCTTCGGTCGGGTTACCCAACAGCGTATCGTCCAGGTCGAGCAGAATGGCTTTAATCATCGGTTTTTTCCAGCGCTTCTCGAAATAGCCGCAGCGCGTCATTGTCGGCGGCGTCTTGCGGGCAGCCAAGATAAGGGTTTTGGATCGGCACGTCGTGCACGGTGCACCAAGCGCGCACCTCCAACTTGCGCCCGAACCACCCCAACCAACGCTTGCGGATGATGAGGGTTAGGCGCATGGATGGGCTGGCGTTGGCTTGCAAAATGGCGGGCACGGGGCAACGCGCGCAATCTTCGGGTCGCCAGCGCAACGAATGCGCATGGCCCGCCACCAAGCGACATTCTTGCACGGCGCGGCCTCGGTGGAAATCTTCGTAATAATGGGGGCATTCTCGCCCTGCCGGTGTACGCATAGGCCGCTCTCCTGCGCTACAAAAAAGACCGGCCCGTCACCGGTCTTTCCGTTTGCACCAAGGCCCGCCCCGCTCAGACGCGCGTCACATACGCACCGGTGCGCGTGTCAATGCGGATCGTGTCGCCGGTGTTGACAAATAGGGGCGTGTTGACCACCAAACCGGTCTCGGTGGTGACCTGCTTGGTAGCGCCTGTGGCCGTGTTGCCCGCCACGGCTTGCTCGGCCTCCACCACTTTGTGCTCCACGTTGGGCGGCAACTCGTAGTCGATCACCTCGTTGCCGTAAAAAAGCAGTTTGATCTGCATATTGGGGATCAGATAGAGCACGTCGTCGCCAAAGCGATCCTTACGCAATTGCGGCTGTTCGTAGGTTTCCACGTCCATGAAAACCAGAAACTCGCCATCGTCGTAAAGGTATTCGACAACGCGCGTTTCCACGTGGATATCCTGCACACGCTCGCCGGAAGTGAAAGTCATCTCGCGGGTGGCGCCGCTGCGCAAATTGCGCACTTGGACGCGAATGGTGGCGTTGCCGCGACCGGTTTTGTTGTGGTGATACTTCAGCACCTTATAGATTTCGCCGTCTATGGTGAAATTTGTCCCGTTACGCAATTGGTTGACGTCAATCATCAAGTGTTTCCTTGTCTGGCAAATTGTGGTTTCGCGCGGCCATTATACCAGATTCGCGCGCACGGAAAAGCGCGCTTGGCGCGCAAACCTTCGCGAGGACTTAGGCGCTCGGGAAACATCCGCTGCCGGGGAAGGTCCGCCGCGTTGGGCGCGCCGCCTGTGCGCCTGCGGCGCACTACGCGCGGCGGATGCCGCGCGTCAGCCGCGCGCAGCGCGGCTCGGCGGCGCGCCCGAGGGGTCCACTCGCCGCAAACGTCGCCCCGCGCTCACGCGCCTCACGCCTCGGCGATCCAGGCGGCGGCCACGCGCGGCAAGTCCGCCAAGCGCCCACGCTGCACCGTGCACCCGGGCAAACTTTCCAAAAACACCTGCCCATAGCGCTTGGTGATAACGCGGTTGTCCAACAGCACCACCACGCCTCTGTCGCGCTTAGAGCGGATCAAGCGCCCGAAGCCCTGGCGAAAACGCAAGACCGCGTCTGGCACGGCATATTGCATAAAGCTGTTGTCGTAAAGCTCGGCGCGCGCCGCAAAGACCGGGTCGCTGGGCACGGCAAAAGGCAAGCGCACGATCACCACCACGCTCAAATCTTCCCCGGGTACGTCCACACCCTCCCAAAAAGATCGCGTGCCCAGCAAGACCGCGCGCTCCGCCTGCACAAAGCCATCCAACAACGCTTGGCGGCTGCTGCCGTCGCTTTGGTCAAAAACGAGGATGTCGCCCAATGCCAGGCGTGGGGTGATCGCCTGAGCGGTCTGGCGCAGTTGCGCGTAGCTGGTGAAAAGGCCCAACAAACGCCCGTCGGTGGCCGTCGCCAACTCGATCAAAGAGCGTTCGACCGTGCGCTGATACTCTTCGCGCTGGTTGGGGGCGGGGATGTCGGTCGGGATGTAGATCAAGGTACTCTTTTCGTAGTCAAAGGGCGTGCCGACAACCGCATCTTCCACCTCAAAAGCGTTCAAGCGCTCGCGCACATAGTCGAATGTGCCGCCGGTGCGCAGCGTGGCGCTGGTGAGCACCACGCTATTTTTGGCGTTCCAAAGATGCTCTTCCAGCAAAGGCCCGACGTGCAACGGCGCGGCGTGGATCGAAAGGCGCGTGCCGTCTTGGTCCACCTGCACCCAATAGATCGTGTTTTCTTCCGGCGCAACGGAAAACGCTTCGAGCTGGCGATGAACTTGTTCCAACAGGCGCGCGGCGGTTTGTGTGCTGGAAAGCAGATCGTCGAAGTTGCGCACGTCGAACTCCTCCAACCCGCCCAGGCCGCGCGCCAAATGCGCCATCGCGTCAGCGATCGCCAGCGTGAAACGGCTCAGCACTTCCCAAGCCTGTTCCACGCGCGCCCATTCGGCCAGGCGGCGCTGTTTGGGTGTGATGCGCACTTGGTTCATATACTCGCCCGGGCGCAACGCGCCGACGCTGCGCAAAAAGTCGCGCAGTGTCTCGAAGTAGCGCTCCACATGCACGCCCATCACGCGCAAAGAATCCGCCACCTTCTGCACATACGCCTCGATCTGCTCGTAGTATTTGGCGGGGACGCTGCCCCGCGTGCTGCGGAGAATATCCCCCAGCAAGCCGCGTTTGGCGTCGCCCAAGTCGTTGAGTTGGCGTTGCAAAGCGGCTTGAGTGATCTGGAACGAAAGGCCTTTGGTCGTCGCGTCTTCCAAATGGTGCGCCTCATCAATCACCAGATAGCGATAGTCCGGCAAAACGCGGCTGCCCAGTTGCACATCGGCGAGCAAAAGCGCGTGGTTCACCACGATGATATGTGCGGACTCAGCGGCGCGGCGCGCTTTGTAAAACGGGCATGTGCCGCCCATCTGCTCGCCGCAGCGTTCCAATGTGCACCCATCGTCCTCCGCGCTTAGCCGCGCCCAGACCGCGTTTTCCTCAAAGCCGCGCAACGAAATTGCGCCCTTGTCGCCGGAGTCCGTATCCAGCAGCCAGACCAAGATTTTTGCCAGCACGCGCAGCTCTGCCGCCGAAGTCGGGCCGCGTCGGCGCAAGTTCATCAGACGGCGCGGGCACAAATAGTTGCTGCGCCCTTTGAGCACCACCGCCTCGAAGTCCACGCCCAGCGCTTGGCGCAAAAGCGGCAAGTCGCGGTTGATCAGCTGATCCTGCAAATTGATCGTGGCCGTGCTGACGATCACACGCTCGCCGTTTTGCACCGCCCAGTAGATGGCGGGGATGAGGTAGGCCAAGCTCTTGCCCACGCCGGTCGGCGCTTCGATCATGAGGTGGCGGTCTTCGTTGAAGGCGCGGGCCACCGCGCGAAGCATGGTCACTTGTTGGGGACGGTGCTCGTAGTTCGGGAAGGCGCGCGCAAGCGGACCGTCCTCGCCGATCAGCGCGGCGAGCGCGTCCACGTCCAACGGGGTGCGCTCGGCCTTAGGGCGCAAAGGCCGCCAGGGTTGCCTATCCGGCATGAAAAGCGCGCTTTGCAAGCTGCGCAAAGAAACGGGCGCGCGGCGCGTTTTTTCGGTGAAAGCGGACTTGCCCCGCAACTTCAGCGCCTCTTCAAAAACGACCCGAGCGCTCCACGCTTCCACGTTGTGCGCCGCCTCTACAATCTCGCGCAAGGTGGGCAGTGGCAAGTCCAAGATACGCTGCCACAGCGCCCAGTAGAGCTTGCCGGTGGCGATCGTGTCGTCTAGGGCGCGGTGCGCGTGTTCCAGCTCTAGGCCAAGCTGTGCGGTCAGGCTGGTGAGGTTGTAGCGCGGCGCAGTGGGCAACATCACCGAAGCCAGCTCGTAGGTATCTATGGCGACGTTGTGCGTGCCCAGGTCGTAGCGCGCCAAAAAGCCCAGATCGAAGTCCACGCGATGGCCGACAATGGGGTGCTCGCCGATAAACGCGCGCAGATCGTCGAGCACCTGATGGATGTGCGGCGCGCCGACCAAGTCTTCCGTGTGAATGCCGGTGATTGCAGTGATGCGTTCCGGCACGCTGCGCCCGGGGTTAACCAGCGTTCCGAATGTATCTACCAACTCGCCTTCGCGGAAAAGCGCCGCGCCAATCTCGATGATTTCGTCCTCGTCCTGGTTGAGTCCGGTTGTTTCCAGATCAACGGCGACGAATGCGTCGCGCATTATGTGCTCCGTTTCTAAGTTCTTGGCTCTCGGTTATCCGAGGGGTATTGTAGCATACCGTCCGCCCCCGTGCTCAAAGCAAATCGGCGTGCAGCGGTATAATAGGGCAACGGACAAGCCCACTTTTGGCTCGGAATAGAGGACGGGGCAAATGGACTTACAAGATGTATGGCAATCAGTGACGTATATTCGCAACGAGGACGAGGAGATCGTGGCGGTGCAAGTGCCGATTGACGCTTGGCGTGCCTTGCTAGACCGCGTGCAAGCGATGGAAGAGCGCGAGGCGGCACGAGCGCGGCTGGCTAAGCTGCGCAAAACGCAACAGTCGCAGGCGGGCACACCATGAGCGCCATAGTGCACGCGCGGCAGTGGCTCGCGGCGCTGATGGTGTTAGGCGCGGTGTTGAGCGCTTGCGGCGGCAATTCGCCCGCACCGACTTTGCCGCCACCTTCGGCAGAAGCGCTGGACTTCGATATTTTAGCGGTGGAAGGGCCTTGGCTGCTCCGTGTGGAGCTGCAATTGACGCCCGAAAAGCTGCCCTTCACGCTGAGCTACGACGGCACGGCCTCGTTTTGGGTGCAACTCGACGGCTCGCTCAGCGGCTCGGGAGAGCTTACGCCCAACATCGTGAACTCGGCCTGCCGAGCACACGTCAACTCCAATAGGGTGCTCACTTTTCAGGTGAAGGGGTACGCTCACGGCACAGACGAGGGAATCCACGCCCGGCTCGAACTCCAACCGGAAAGCGCCGAGGCCGACGAGAGCTATGTGTTGGAATGCGGGCCAGGAGGTGAGCCGAGCACCGTCACCCAAGCGCTGTTTTGGCCCGCGTTGCAAGCATTGGGGAAACAGGAACTCGGCGCGTTCACGTTGGAAGGGCTGCGCTGGGATGTGCCGATGCGGGGCGGC
>JALSSH010000564.1 GCA_026984385.1 Ardenticatenia bacterium
GCTCGCGCGTCACGCCGATACGTTTTCCGACTTCTTCCAAGGTGTGCGTTTCGCCGTCCAGCAAGCCGTAGCGCAACTGCAAAATGTGCGCCTCTCGCTCCGGCAAGCGTGCCAGCACAAGCTCCAGATGTTCGCGCAGCAGATTTTGCGTCACGATCTCCGCCGGCTTGGGGCTGTTTTGGTCTTCGATGAAGTCGCCGAACTCGGAGTCCGCGTCCTCTTCAATAGGCGTTTCCAAGCTGATCGGGCGGCGCGAGATTTCGATCAGCATATTGATCTTCTCGGGCGTGGTTTCCATCGCCTCGGCCATCTCCTCGATGGTCGGTTCACGCCCCAGCTCTTGGGTGAGCTGCATAGAAATCCGCCGCAGACGGTTGATCTGGTCGCCCATGTGCACCGGCACGCGGATCGTGCGGCCTTGGTCGGCCACCGCGCGGCTGACCGCTTGGCGTATCCACCACGTGGCGTAAGTGCTGAACTTGTGCCCGCGTCGCCACTCGAATTTGCGCGCGGCACGGATCAGGCCGATGTTGCCCTCTTGGATCAAATCCAGAAAATGCACACCGCGCCCGACGTATTTTTTCGCCACGCTGATCACCAAGCGCGAGTTGGCGCGCACCAGATACTCTTGGGCGGCGTCTCCATCTTCGATGATCGCTTGCAGTTCACGGCGCTGAGCGTTGTCCAGCTCGTCGCCCAGCTCTTTGAGCTGTTCGGCGGCGTACTTGCCCGCTTCCATGCGTTTAGCCAACGCGACTTCTTCCTCAGCGGTGAGCAGAGGCACGCGCCCGGCCTCTTTGAGGTACAAGCCGACCACGTCGTCGCTATCCAGCGCCTGCTGATAGCCTTCGTCGGCCACCAGGTCTTCGTAAAGCGCGCTGGGGTCAAGCCGACGCTCTTTCGGAGCGGGTGTTTCCTCGCCTTCGGCGGCTGCGGGCGCGCTAGGCGCTTCACCGTTGCGCGAAGGTGCGTGCGGCAACACCTCGACACCGGCGTTATGCAATTCATCCAGCAGTTCGTCGAGCAACTCCACGTTGTGCTCCAGTTCGGGCATACGGGTTTGGATTTCCTCATAGGTGATGAAACCCTGCCGTATCCCCTGGGCAATGAGGTCTTGCCACGCCGGACTGCCGGGTATGATAGGGGGTGTTTGTTGCATCTCCACGATAGCCATGTTTTACGTGCTCTGTCCCTCACACAAAAGTACCCTACCGCCAACGGTAGGGCACCCTCTGTCCAGCTTCCTCTTGCTGAAGACAGCCTTCTCAGGACACGGGTGTTCCCACTCTGTCACCCATTGGCGATTCATCAGATGGTGTTACAGAATACGACGCAGTCAACATACTCAATAGCATATCCACTGTTTGCCTGCGGATCAAGTAAACGTGCAGATTTTCCTCTGCCGCAGTGCTGATGTACATATAGTATGCCACATTTTCCGGATTCAGGTTACCGATTTCTAAAGTCGCTTCTAAAAGCTCCTTCGGGTCGTCGGCTAACCGCGCCCGAAAACGGAAGCGATACTGCGGCGGTTGGAGGCCGTATTGCGCCAAACCGTCGGGCGAGACCTCCAACCAGCGCTCCGCCCACAGCCGAGTAAGCGCAAGGGCGGCGCTTTCCAGCACGCTTTGGTCGAGCGATTGCGGCGCGCGTTCTTGCTGCACATCTTCGATGGGCGGCGCGTACCACAACCCAGCTTCGTTGCGCACCACCAACAAGCCGCGCTCCGCGCCCACATCCACCGCCTCCATGCCCACCACTTGGGCCGACTGGCGGATTTGCGGGAAGAGTAGCCGCGCCGCTATCGCCTGCTGCGTTTCTTGGAAGGCGCGGAACGCACGTTGCCGCCCCTCCGGGTCGTCCAGCATCAAGACTAGCAGCATCGCGGCCACAATGCCCATAAGAAGCGCGTAACCGTAGGAGCGTTTGAGCATCGGCGTTCCTCTCTCCGCGCGGCAACGTCTACAGACGCCGCCTGTACCACCACACGGCCAGCCCGCTCAAAAGCACCAGCCCGGGCAAGACGATCATCGTTACAACCGCGATGGTTTTGCGCTCCTGAGCCGAAACGACCAACTTAAGCAGCGTCGGGTCGCTGACCGGCGCAAAAGACACGGCCTCCGAAAAGCCGGTCAGCCAGTCCACCACGTCCGTCCACAAAAAAACATTGCCCGGCACCGACTTCACATACTCGTTTTTGAGCACGTCCGAGTCGCCGATGATCACCAGGCGCGGCTGCACCTCTTCTTGGAACTCAAGCTGACGACGCACCGTCACGCCGACCAGCAACGGCCCGGGAATATCGCCCTCGGCGGGGTTATATTCCACGCGCGAGTTGGTGAGAAATTCCTCAATATTCGCCTCGCCAAATGACGCTTCCGAGGTAAAAAGCAAAGGTTCACGCATGTAACGCCCCTGGCGCTCGTCGGGCGCGTCCACCAAGGTGATCGGGCGCGCAAAACGCATCGAGATCGGCTCGTCGCGCACGTCGCTCATAATGGTGTGGGGCGCGATGGTGTTGATGATCGGCATCCACTCGCTGCCGTTGACCAAGTCCGGCTGCGTCTCGATCACAAAAGCGTCGCGCAACCGCACGCCGAACTCGTCCCAAAGATAGTCGCTGAAGGGCGTGCCTTCCGCCAGGAAGCGGTTAGCCGCCTCCCCGACAATAGCCGCCTCCAAAATCGGCGGATCGGCGAAGATGCCCAGCCTGCCGCCGCGCTGGAGATACTCGTCCAGCGCCTGCACCTCGGCCTCGCTCAGCGGCTGCCACGCGCCCACAATCAGCACCAAGTCCGCGTCTTCGGGCACGCGCTTCACTTCGGCCAGCGGCAGTTCCTCGGCGGCGATGCCCTGCCCTTCCAAACTGGCGCGCAAGCGGGAAATGCCGTTGTCGTCCACTTGGGTCAAGCTGCGTTCCCCGTGCCCAACGGTGAAGTAGACTTTGAACGCTCCCGCCGAAGCCACCGTCTTTAGCCCTGTGGTGATGTTGCGCTCGGTCGGCTCACCGAGATACAGCGTCATATAGCGCGGCTGACCGCCTTCTTCCATCTCGCGCACGAAAGGCTGCCCCTGCTCGTCAAGCACAACCAGCGCAAATGTGCCGTCGAACCCGGGTTGATAGTTGTAACGGGCGGCTAAGTCCGGCTCTTCGTCCGGGTCAATGTAAAGCACTTCGATCACGCCCCGACCTTCCGCCTCATATTGGCGAGTGATCAAGTCGGCGGCTTCTTGCTCGCGGAGCTTGTTCCGCGTGAAAAAGCCGACCAATTGCACGCGGAAGCCGCGTTCGCGCAACTGCGAGATCGCCTCACGAGTGGGCGCGTTGAGCGTGTAACGTTGGACGCGCGTCAGGTCGGCGGTGATGTTGGCGCGGTCCACCAGCACATAAGCGTAGGCGATCAACCCCACAAAAAGCACGGTCACCAGCACACTGGCCGTGCCGTAGCGCGTTTGGCGACCGGCGAGCCAGGCTTGGAACTCGTCGGGGTTGCCCCAAACCCACGCGCTCAGCCCGCCCACGCCCACCAGTACGCAGACAAAAACCGCCGCCGAAAGCTGGCCGGTGAGCAAATAGAGCAGCCCCGCCAACACCAACGCAATACCGCCGACCACGCCCGCCCAGGCGGTGAGTTTTTCACGCAAAGAGGCTGAAGTTGGGTTTTGTGCGTTCATCCGCGCCACCTCCGCGACTCCACAACCCGCGTGGTGATAAAAAGCATGGCGACGATCAAGCCCACAAAAAAGACCACGTCCTCAAAGCGGATCACGCCGATGAGGAAAGAGGTGGAATAGTGCGCTTGCAAGCTCAACGTGCGCACCGCTTGGGCCAACGCGCGGTTTTGGATCACGCTGCCGGAAAAGTCCCCCAACCACAAAATGAACAGCGCGGACATGCTCAAATAGCCCGCCACGATCTGGTTTTCTGTAATGGCGGAAAAAAGCATCCCGATCGCCAATGTTGCGCCGCCGAAAAGCCAGATGCCCATGTACGCGCTGATCACCGGCCCGATATCCAGTTCCGGGCGCAACTCATAGGCGCGCGCGGTGGTGATCGCCAGCCAAATGCCCTGGTAAACTAGCGTCAAGGCCAGGATCGCGGAAAAGTAGAGCCACGCGCCGATGAACTTGCCCAGCACGATGTCGCTATCCCGCACCGGCATCGTCAACATCAATTCGAGCGTGCCTTCGCGGGCTTCTTCGGCAAAAAGCCGCATAGTGAGCAAGGGGGCAAAAAAGACCGTGAAAAAGCCAAACGCGCCCAACACCGCCGCCCCATCCGGCGGCAACGTGCCCACTCGGCGGGCCAGGTCCACGTTGAACTGCCAGCCGGTCAACATCAAGATCGCAAAGGCGACCAGGTAGGCGATGGGCGAGGTGAAATACTGTGTCAGCTCGCGCCGTGCAATGATGCGAACGCTACGCATAGCCTCGTCCTTTCCGTTTGGGCGCTTTGGAAGCGTGCGTCGCGTCCATGCGAGAGGTCAGCTCCAGGAAAATTTCTTCCAACGTGGTTGCCCAGGGGCGCAGCTCCAACAAGGCCCAGCCGTGTTCGACAACGGTTTCCGCCAACGCCGCGCGCACGTCTTGGCCCGCGCGTGCGCGGACGATGTACTCCCCGTCGCGGGGCGTCTCCACTTTCTCCACGCCCCGAACGCGCCCCAGCACGCGCGCCACCGCTTGCGGCGTGTCTCCGTCCACGCGCACAAACAACCGCCCGCCCTGGAAAAGTGTTTCGCGCAAGCGATCGGGCGTGTCTTGGGCCACAATGTGCCCGCGATCAATGATCACGATGCGGTCGCAAAGCTGCTCGGCTTCCGAAAGGATGTGTGTGCTGAGGAGCACGGTGCGCGTGCGGCCCAGCTCACGGATGAGCGCGCGCAGGTCTTGCACTTGGTGCGGGTCTAGCCCGATGGTCGGTTCGTCTAGGATCAGCACCTGCGGGTCATGGACGATGGCTTGGGCCAGCCCCACCCGCTGCCGCATCCCCTTAGAAAGGCTGCGGATCAAGCTGCGGGCGCGGTCTTGCATTCCCACACGCTCCAAAGCCTCGTCGGCGCGTTGTTTGGGGTGTGGAGTGCCGCGCAGCTCTGCCACGAACTTCAGATAGCCGCGCGTGGTCATGTCGCGGTAAAGCGGCACGGTTTCCGGCAAATAGCCCACACGTCGGCGCACTTCCAGCGAGTCCTCGAAAACGTCCAGCCCGGCCACTTTGGCCGCGCCATCGGTGGGCGGCATATAGCCGCTGAGGATGCGCATGGTGGTGGTTTTGCCCGCGCCGTTCGGCCCTAAAAAGCCGACGATCTCCCCTTGGTGCGCGCGGAAGCTGATCCGATCCAGCGCCACAAAGCGCCCGTAACGCTTGGTCAGGTTATGCACTTCGATCATAGCATGAGGCCACCGTTTGCCTGTCCGCGCTGCGCGCGTCTGCGATCAAAGACGCGCCCCGTCCCGCCACGTTGCGCGTTGAGTGGGGCGCATTCCAATTGTAACGAGAACGCCGCACGGGTGGCATACCCGCGCGCGAACCTTAACAACACTCGCACAAGTCTACAGTTTCTCCACTTGCACCACACTTCGGATGTCGGCGGGCAGGCACAGCTCGGAAAGCGGGCGCCAGGCCCAACCTTCGATCTCCAGCGGGCGGAAGGCCAAGCAGCGGTAGTAAAAGTAGAGGTAGGCGGCGTTTGGGATGACAGCGATCTCGCTTAGATGCGGCGCGGGAAAGTCAAAGCGTTCGTCATAAATAGCGTCTATGGTGATCGCCTCGTGAAGCGTCGCCAAGTGTGCTTTCAACGCTTCTGAAGGAGGCATATCGGGATCGGTGAGCGGGTAGGTGGGGAACTCCACACGCGGCGCGTCGGCGCGCACCAGTAATTTGTCCTCGCTGCTCACCAACGCGACCACGTGCCCATGCAACTTCGGGCGATGTAGCAAGGGAAAGTTCACTTGGACGTTGGGACGGCGGCGGGCACGTTCGGTGAGGACGATCTGGCGCAGATGTTCGGTGGCCGGTTCGAGCAAGTCATTGAGCACGATGTAATGGCATTGCGCGGCAAAGGTCATCTCAAAACGGGCGCGCTCCAGCCGATGCTCTAACTCGCCTTCGGAAAGCTCGCCGCGTCGTTGGATGCGCTCGGCCAGGGTGTGAATGTGGGCGGGGGTCACGAAGATGAGCACGGTGTTTTCCGGATAGGCGGCGTGGATTTTGCGCGCGCCCAGGAAGTCAATATCCGCGATCAAATCACGGCCTGCGTGGATGGCCTGTTCCACTGTATCACGCGGCGTGCCGTAAAAGTCACTCTGGTGGACATTCTGATATTCGAGCAGTGCGTCTGTGGCGATCAGGCGCTGAAATTCTGCCTGGCTGACAAACCGATGTTCGCGCCCTTCTTCTTCATCGGCGCGTTTGGGGCGCGTGGTGACGGTGGCAAGCTGGGGCAGATCGGGGATTTGTTCTTGGACGCGCTTCATCAGCGTATTTTTCCCCGCCCCCGAAGGGCCAACCAAAATGAAAAGCAAACCTTCTTGCGGCATAGAGTTCCCTTCCTGGCTCGTGGGTACGGCGCTTGGGGCAAGTGTAACACGGGCACGCGCAAACGAAAACGGGCCGCAGCCAACCGCTGCGGCCCGTGAGTGTGCGGTGCGTTCGGTTTATTCGACGACGTAGATATCGTCCACGTACCACCCTTCTGAAACGCTACCGGAAGTGTAGTGCGCGTCCAGGCGGAAGCGGAGGTTCACCTGTTGCCCCGCGTAGGAACTGAGGTTGATAAAGCGCTTGCGCCACGTCCTGTCATCCCCCCAGCTCGTGCGGATACCCGTCCAGGTAAAGCCACCGTCGGTGGAGATTTCCACGCGCACGCTATCCGAGGACGAGCCAAGATCGCGCCAATCCCAGTAGCTCAGAGTTGGGTTGGTCGTGCCGCTGAGGTCAATCGGGCTTTCCAAGATCAGCGCCGAGTTGCCCGGACGGATGTAGTCCGCCCCCGGGCTGTCGTGGTAAGCGTAGCCTTCCAGCCCGAAGTCCACCTTGATACGTGCGTTGCCCCACGCCTCGAAGTATTCAACCGTGATGGTGTGTACCCCGATGCCCAGGTTGAGCGCCGCGCCGGTGTCGGGATAGTACGGGTAACCGCGTGGATACCATTCGTCGATCACGAGCTGTTCGGATGCTGTGTCCTTGTCAAAGTAGACGCGGATTCCGTCGTCGGAGCGCGTTTCGACCTGGATCGTGGTGTTGTCCTCCCAGACGTAGATTTGGCGCGTCCAGCGGACGAGGTAGAGATTGGTCGGGCCGCCACTGCACGGCGGCGTGGAAGACCCCCAGTTGATGTCCAGCTCGTTGTCG
>JALSSH010000565.1 GCA_026984385.1 Ardenticatenia bacterium
GGGTTAGCGTTTCAACCTCTCAAAATCTCGCGAAGATGCAAAAAGTTGTGCCAAAAGTCGGGGCATTCCGCTAAAATAGGCACAAAACCCTTTTTGAGGGAGTGGGGCAAGGACAAGGCCGATGATCCGTGTGCTTTTCCTCTTGTTGGTTGCAGGGCTTGCGGCATGTACCGGAGTGTCGCTCGGCGTGCAAACTTCGGCCCCGGATGTGCCCCAAGAGGAGGCCGTAACGATGGCGTTTACACTCACCAGCAGCGCATTTGCCGAAGGAAGCTCAATCCCCGCGCGCTATACGTGCCAGGGAGAAGACATCTCGCCGCCTCTGGCCTGGCAGGGCGCTCCTGACGAAACACAGAGCTTCGCGCTGATCATGGACGATCCGGACGCACCCGGGCGAACCTGGGTGCATTGGGTGGTGTATAACCTGCCGCCGAATGTGCACGCGCTGCCGGAGGGAATCGCTGCGGACGCGGCGTTGCCCGGGGAAGCCGTGCACGGGCGCAACAGTTGGGGGCGCAACGATTACGGCGGCCCCTGCCCGCCCAGCGGCACGCATCGCTACTTCTTTAAGCTCTACGCGCTGGATAGTACGCTGGACTTGCCCCCGGGTGCGGGCAAAGAGGAGGTGCTCCGCGCGATGGAGGGACACATCGTAGCTCAAGCACAACTGATGGGCACGTATCGCAAGTAGCGTGTTTTGCGCGAACGGCGATCTTTCACCGATTGAGGACAAGGCATTACATGGGCGCAACCCCTGCATCACGACCGACATCGCAACGCTGGAAAG
The DNA here is from genome assembly GCA_026984385.1 of Ardenticatenia bacterium. Taxonomy (GTDB): domain Bacteria; phylum Chloroflexota; class Anaerolineae; order Aggregatilineales; family Aggregatilineaceae; genus JALSSH01. The sequence continues at coordinate 788 of JALSSH010000565.1, forward strand.
CTGTGGCCCTGCCCCCTGAACACGGCGGGTGGGGCTTTCTGATCGAGCCTTTGTTGCTGGGGCTGTTTGTCGCGCCATCTTGGGCGGGTCTCAGCCTGGCGCTGGGTGTGAGCGGCGCATCTTTGTTGCGGCAGCCGCTAAAGATCGCTTGGCAAGACCACCGCGCCCATCGTCGCTATACGCGCACCGTGCTGGCCGAGCGCTTCGTAGCGCTTTATGGCGCGCTGATGGTGGCGGGTTTTGCCGGAGCGGTGGCGCTGGGCGGTGTGCATGTGGTGCTTCCCTTCCTTTTTGCCGTGCCGTTGGCGGGCGTGGCGCTGTATAGCTATGCGCAAAATCGCGGGCGTGACCTGTGGCCGGAAATGGCTGGCGCGAGCGTGTTGGCGCTTTCGGCTTTTGGCATGGGGCTGGCGGCGGGCAAAGCGCTAGGCGTAGCGGTGGCGTTGTGGCTCATTCCGCTGGCGCGCAACTTATCCTCGGTACTTTATATCCGCGCCCGCATTCGTTTGGACAAAGGGCAACCTTTCACCCGCACGCCTACCGTGCTCGCGCACGTGGGGGGCGTCGCGTTGGTGGGCGTGCTGGCGGCGTTGGGCTATGCGCCGATTGTGGCAGTGGTGGTGATGGGCATTTTGCTTTTGCGCGCGGTGCACGGCCTTTCTGCCTATCGCCAGCGTGTGGCTGTGCAGGTCGTCGGCTTTTTGGAGGTATTCTACGGTTTACTGACCGTTGCGTTTACGGCGGCAGGCTACGCG
>JALSSH010000566.1 GCA_026984385.1 Ardenticatenia bacterium
CAGCGCCCCACCACATCGCTCACATATGGATCGCGGCGCCGACCAATGCGTGCGCGGCTTCCATCAGCGCCTCGGAAAGCGTGGGATGCGCGTGGACATTGCGCGCGATCTGCTCGGCGGAAAGCGCCCAGTGTTGCGCCAAGGTCAGCTCCGGCAACAGCTCGGTAACGTCCGGGCCGATCATGTGCGCGCCGAGCAGTTGGCCGCTGGCACGGTCGCTCAGCAACTTGACAAAGCCCACGCTCTCGCCCAACCCCAATGCCTTGCCGTTAGCCTGGAAGGGGAACTTGGCGACTTGCACATCAAAGCCCGCTTCGCGCGCTTGTGCTTCTGTGTAGCCAAAGCTGGCGATTTGCGGTTGGCAATAGGTAGCGCGCGGCATCATGCGATAGTCCAATGTCACCGTTTCTACACCCGCGATATTCTCCGCCGCGATGATGCCCATCGCGCTCCCAACGTGCGCCAACATCAACTTGGCCGTCACGTCGCCGATAGCCCACACGTTCGGCACGCTGGTCGCCATGCGCTCGTCAATGGCAATCGCGCCCCGCTCGGTTAGCTCTAGCCCCGCGATGTTTTCCAACCCATAACCGTTGACACGCGGCCTAAAACCCGTTGCCATGAGTGCCTTTTCCGCTTGCAACGTTTGCGTTTGGCCGTCTTTTTCCACCACCACGCGCACGCCTGCGCCCGTGTCCTCTACGCTGCGCATGGCCGTTCCGGTCAGGAAGATGATCCCCAGCTTTTTGTATTGGCGTTCCAACTCGGCGGAGATTTCGGGGTCTTCGTTGGGCAACAGACGCGGCAAATACTCCACCAACGTCACATCCACACCATAGTTGTGCATCACATAGGCAAATTCCACACCAATCGGCCCCGCGCCCACAATCACAATGCTACGCGGCAACGTTTCGGCCAAGATCGCTTCCTTATACGTGATCACGTTTTCCGAAAGCTGCACGCCGGGCAGCAAGCTCACCTCCGCACCGGTGGCAATGATCAAATGCTGCGTGCGGAGCGTGACCGTCTGCCCGTCATTGTCCACCACTTGAACGGTATTCGGGTCTTGGATCGTGCCCCAGCCGTCAAACGTGGCAATTTTGTTCTTGCGCATCAGGAACTGCACGCCCTTGACCAAGCGTTGCGAGGTGCGGCGGCTGCGCTTATAGGCCACGCTGTAGTCCACCGAGACGCCCCGCCCGTCGTTGAAGCCGAATTCCTTCATGCGATGCTGGACGATATGCGCTAACTCGGCGTTGCGCAAAAGTGCTTTGGAAGGGATGCAACCCACGTTCAAACACACGCCGCCCCACCATTTCTTTTCCACGATGGCGGTCTTCAGCCCCAACTGCGCACTGCGAATGGCGGCCACATAGCCCCCGGGCCCCGCGCCTAAGATCACAACGTCGTAACGTTCCTCGGCCATGCTCAAAATCCCTTTCTATCCACATTCTCAGGCAAAGTTCGGCTGTTACGCTCAAGAGTAACGCAAAGAGGAACAGGGGAAAACTGCGATGGCGAAGCAAAAGCGGATGGGGCAGTGGCGCGCGCGAGGTCGCCCCCTCACACACCATCACTCGGGTAAGCAAAATTCGCGCTTGTGGCCGAAGCCGCGAGCGTTATCCAGCCAGCGCAACCATGCCACGCGCAGCTCATAAAGCGTCGCGCGACGCACCAGCACGGCAAACGTTACCGCTGTGACAAAAGGGAACTTGGCCCGATACAGCGCTAACACTTGCGCCCGTTCTTCAGCCTCGCGCAAAGGGGTGACCTGTCCTTCCATCTGCACGCCGCGAATTTCTCGCCATCCCCACACCGGCGCATACACCGCCGCCGCAACCTTCGGGCACGCGGCCAAGTTCGTGCTGTGACGACTGCTCGGATCGCTGAGCCAATACACGCGCAATCCCCCTCCGTCGGCGAAAACATGCGCGAAAAAAAGCGGCGCAACCTGTGGCGCGTTTTCAACTCCGACCGTGCCCAGCGCCAACGTGGACTGCTCCGCCAAAAAAGCGTCCACCTGCGCGCGTAACGCCTCCGGCAGTGGGGAATACTCGGTGCTCATCGCGGGGTGGCGCGCCCGTCCCAGGGGGTATACAGGTCGTTTTCCAGCCCGATGCGCGCCAAGATGCGCCCGACTGTTGCCGCGACCATTTCGTCCAGCGACTGCGGACGTGTATACCATGCGGGCACTGGCGGAAAGATCACCGCGCCGATCTCGGCGGCTCGGGTCATCAAGCGCAAGTGCCCCAAGTGCAACGGTGTTTCGCGCACCACCAAGACCAAAGGCCGCCCCTCTTTGAGTTGTACGTCAGCGGCGCGCGCGATCAAGTTGTCGGCGTAGCTGTGCGCGATGGCCGAAAGCGTCTTGATGCTGCAAGGGACGATCACCATCCCCAGCGCCGGAAATGATCCGCTTGCCACCGCAGCGGCCAAGTTGCGCGGCGCGTGCACCACATCCGCCAGCTCCTCCACGTCGTGGAGGCGCAAGTCCGTTTCCAGCGCTAACGTGAGACGCGCCGCCTCACTCAAGATCAGATGTGTTTCCACCGACTGCCGTGTGTGACCTTCACGCAGCGCTTGCAACAAGCGCACGCCGTAAAGCACGCCGCTGGCCCCTGTGATGCCGACAATCAGCCGTTGCGGAAAGGAAGGCATAGCAGCAGATCAGCTTTCAGCGGGCGGCTTTTGTCCCCAATGCACCGCCATTGTGCCGAACATGAAGCGCTGAAAACCGACGTTGGTCAGCCCTGCTTGTTCCATCAACGCGGCCAACTCCTCGGCGGTCTTGAAGCTCAGCGTGCTCTCCGGCAAATAACGGTAAGCATCCGCCTCACCGGTCACCAGGCGTCCTAAGACGGGGATCACGAACTTGAGGTGCGCCTGGATAAACGGACGCAGCAAGTTTCGTGGGGGGGGGGTGGTGTCCAACGTCACCAACCAGCCGCCGCGCTTGAGCACGCGCACTTGCTCGGCCAGAGCGCGGGGAATATCTGTGACGTTGCGGAAAAGGTAGCCACTTGTCACCGCGTCAAAGCGGCCTGTGGCGTAAGGTAGGTTCAGTGCGTCGGCGGCTTGCCAAGCAATGGGGCGCTTGCCGTTGTGCCCGGGGTGCGCCTCGCGGAATTGCCCCACGCGCATCATCGGCAACGCAAAGTCAGCCGCCACCACGTGCAAATTAGGGACAAGTCGCCGCGCCTCAAACGCAATATCGCCCGTGCCCGTTGCCATATCCAGCAGCCATGCCCCCGGGCGCAAACGCGCTTGGCGCACCACAAAACGCCGCCAGCGCCTATCTTGCCCGAAGGTCATCAAGCGGTTCATCAGGTCATAACGCCGCGCAATGCGTCCGAACATAGCTTGCACATACGCGGCGTGATCAAGCGGAGAATGTGGAGTTGTCATAAGATGCGTGTTGTGTCGTTATCCCCTGGCGAGCAGCCCCACGCTGCTCGCCGCGATTGCGTTTCCTATGCGTTGACGGGCGGCTCTGTTGAGGGCGGTTGCGTCTTGGCAGCGGAAGGCTCATCAGTTGCCGAGTGCGTTTGCGTTTCCGCGTCCAAGTCGCTCGGCTCGGCATATGCCGCTTCCTCCGTCACAGCGGCTACCGTCTCAACCGGTTGGCTATCTCCTGGCCTGGCCCACGTCTGGGGTTGAAGTTGCAACCCCGCTGCTTCCAACGCTGCTTGAGTTCTCTCATCCTCAGCGTCCAGATCGTTGAGCACGCTATACGGGAACTCGTACTCAGCCAAGTATGCTTGCAGATGCTCCAGGATCAGCGCGAAGTCGGTTGGACGCACACGATCCAACGGCACGCCCGCTTGTTGTAGCGCGTCGCGCATCGGCGTTATGTCCTGCCCATGCAGTGCCGCTACAAAGAGCAAGCATTGCCCCACTGCGGCAGCGTGCGGCACGCCGAAATGCGTCAGCTCCGCCAGAATATGCGCCAAGTAATGCTCGCCGCCTTGTTGTGCGCGAGTATGGCCGAGTTGGTTGTTGAGCTGCGCGGCCAGGGCCAGCAGATTGAGCAGCGTGTGTAGCGCTTCGCGGTTGCCTTGCCCAATGGCGCCCGCCGACTTGAGCGCCTGCTTGGCGAGCGCCGTTGCCACGCTGGCCGCCCAGGCTGTGAAGCGTTGTTCACGCGGATTTTTGCCTTTTTGTGCGGCGTAGCGCCAATCGAGCAATCCGGTGATCGCGGAAAGAATGTCGGCTATACCCGCTCCCCGCAAGTCCTCCGGTGCGGCCAAGAGTACGCCCCAATCTACGACGATCTCGCTGGCCGGGCCGGTTTCTTCTAGCGTGAGCCGCGTGTGCCCCAGTTCATTTTGTACTTCCCCAACAGCGAAGGGTTGGAACATACGCAGGCTGGAAAGCGCGGTGGGCACGATGACCAAAGGCACGTCGTTTCGCGCAGCCACAAGTTTAGCCGCTTCAATGGGTGCGCCGTCGCCGACTGCGTAGACGACCTGCACACGACTGGGGAGATTTTCCGCCAAATATTCGAAAAGTTGCCAATCGTAACGTTCCGGCTCGGCCTGAATGAGCACGGGTAGAGACAACTGCGCGCTGAGCACCGTCCAGGCGGCTTCGGTGGTCAGCAGAGCGACCGGACGATTCTCTTCCAGGGAGCTGAGTTCCCGAAAGGTGATGCGAGGCAAAGGCCACACTGCCATAATGGTATCTCCATACTTCAAAAAACGAGCGTGTGCAGAAAGGTTTTGGTTTGTGAAGTTAAGTGTAGTGCGGTTTCGTTTTTAAGTCCAGCGCACTCTCTCAAAGCAAATTGCGATGGCATCTTCATTTCTAGGGATGGTTGATAGTAGTCGGTCTGTAGCGAGTTGAGTTTTCTATAGGCGATAGGTGGACACGGGCGCCGATAAAGCAAAAGCCCTGCGCACGCAGGGCTTTTGCTTGAAGTGACCCCGAGAGGACTCGAACCTCCAACCAATTGATTAAGAGTCAACTGCTCTGCCAAATTGAGCTACGGGGCCATGCTTTCAAGACCATGTCATATATACCATAATTTGTCGGCATGGTCAACGGCAGGATGCACTCACCATAGTGTGTGTAGTGTATTGTGTAGCTCGGAGGTGTTTTTGTCTCTAGTCTGCCGTGAGGATGCCTGGTATACTCCCAAAATGAGCACGTGTGGTCTCCTGGATATGCTGCATACGCCAACCCGTGCTTTTCCGCGTCATTTTCAACAGGGCGACCCGTGACATCCCCGTAACCTTTGCTCATGTGAGGTGTTAGTACGCATGACCGAGCCGAACACTCCGCTCGAACGAAACTACGCGGACGCTGACGACGCGCAATTGGTGGCGTGGGCGAAGGTGGATTCGGCGGCGTTCGGCGAATTGTATCGGCGCTACGTGCGCAAGATTTACAATTACGTTTACTATCGCACAGGCAACCATCACGACGCCGAAGACCTGACCTCGCGGGTGTTTTTTCGGGCACTTGCTCATGTGCAAAACTACACGGAGCGGGGTGTGCCTTTTTCGGCGTGGTTGTACCGTATCGCGCACAACCTGGTCGCCAACTGGCATCGTGACCGAGGGCGGCAGAAGATCATCCCGTTGGATGAGCAGATCACCAGCAGCATGAAGTCCGAAGCCCCAGAGGCCTTGGCTGAAAGCCACGAAGAACAAGAACGCTTGCTGCAATCCATCCGCGAGCTGCCAGCCGAACGTCAGCAGCTTTTGATCCTAAAATTTGTGGAGCGGCTACCCAATGCGGAGATCGGTCGGATTATGAACCGCACCGAAGGGGCGATCAAGTCTTTGTATCATCGAACATTGCTCACCTTGCGAGAAAGCCTAGCCGCACAAGAAGACAAGCCACTTTCACGTCCTCGGCGTATTTCCACCAGGGGGCGAAAAACGAATTCATAATCATGCGCACCGGCGCCGGTGCGCGACAAGTTAGAGAATGGAACGAGGGCACAACGCACATGAAAGCACATTCCTTTGGGCTGGCTTTGCCTCGCTTTCGCAACCGTGCGGCGCAGCGAGCGTTGCAGGATTTGTTGATGGCACACGCCGACGCGCTGGTCAGCGGCGCAGCGGACCGTGAGGCGCTGCTTTCCCCTTATGGCGAGGAAACCCTTGCCGAAGCAAGCGAGTTGTTGGCGTTGGCCGAGCGTATCCAGCACGCCATGAGCGAGGTGTCGCCCTCTGAGCAGTTTGTGCAGCAGCTCGGCAACCAATTGGCAACCGCACCGACTGTTGTTCCTTCGCGCTCTTTGTGGGGACGAGTGCGCCATCTTCCTCCGCGCGTTCAATTAGCAGCGGGCATCGGCGGCGCGACGCTGACCGCCGGCGTAGTGTTGCTTATCTCGCGCGCCTTGGTGCCCGGTGCGTTGGAGTCCTGGCGCAACCGCCGCACCGTAACCGCATAGCTTTGGGGGTGTTTTCTTACCCTGGAGGCTTTTTAACGAAGAGAAGTGCGTTTGGGGTTTGCTGTGGGCACGCAAACGCATAAGAATGGGGAAGCGAACCATGAACGAACGCTATGCCAAAATTACCGGCTGGGGAAAATACGTGCCTGAGCGCGTGCTGACCAACGCAGACTTGGAAAAAATGGTCGACACAAGCGACGAGTGGATCACCACGCGCACGGGCATCAAAGAGCGCCGTATTCGTGGCGAAAACGACACAACCTCCAGCATGGCGACGGCGGCCTCACGCGAGGCGTTAAAAGTTGCCGGTCTAGAACCAACCGACCTCGATTTGATCATTGTTGCCACGTCTTCGCCGGACTACCTCGTGCCGCCGGTTTCCAGCCAGGTGCAAGAGATGCTCGGGGCTAAGTGCGGCGCGTTTAGTTTGGTGGCGGGGTGCTCCGGCTGGGTCTATGGGCTGGCGACCGCCGCGCAGTTTATCACCAGCGGCGCGTATGATCGTGTCTTGGTTGTAGGCGTGGAAATTATCTCGTTTGCGTTGGACTACACCGACCGCACCACGTGCGTGCTCTTCGGCGACGCCGCCGCCGCAACGGTGGTTGAGGTTTCCGAAGAGCCGGGGGGCGTGCTTTCCTTTGAGCTGGGTTCGGACGGCTCGGGAGCGATGGCGCTCATGGTGCCGGACGGCGGCTCGACCAACCCGCTTTCTCAGCGCACACTGGACGAACGCCGCCACTATTTGCGCATGAACGGCCAGGAAGTGTTCAAGTTTGCCGTGCGCACTTTGGCCGCTTCGCTCAAGCGCAGCGTGTACCAGGCCGGTTTGACGCCCGATGACATTGACCTATACATCCCCCATCAGGCCAACGCGCGCATCATCGAGGCGGCGGCCAAACAAATGCGCGTGCCGATGGACAAGTTCTACGTCAACGTT
>JALSSH010000567.1 GCA_026984385.1 Ardenticatenia bacterium
AGGAATGAGCAAGATTTCACGTCGCAACTTTTTGAAGATCGGCGCGGCGGGCACGGCAACGGCTATCTTGGCGGGTTGCAGCCAGGAAACCGAGCGGTGGGTCGAGCTTGAGCCTTACGTCCGCCCACCGGAAGAACAGCTCGCCGGCACGCCGACTTGGTACGCCACCACCTGCCGCATGTGCCCTGCCGCCTGCGGCGTCATTGTGCGGGTGATGGGCGGGCGCGCGGTGAAGTTGGAAGGCAACCCGCAGCACCCCGTCAATCGCGGCAAGTTGTGCGCACGCGGCCAGGCTGGTTTGCAACTGCTTTACAACCCGGACCGCGTCACCGGCGCGGTGCACCAAGCCCAGCGCGGATCGCGCAAGTTCGAGCCGCTCGCCTGGAACGACGCGCTCAACACACTTTACGAAAAGATCGAGGCGGCGGGCGATGCGGTCGCCGTCTGGACGGGTTCGGCCACGTCCGGCCATCTCTACGATCTTTTTGCGCGCTTCCAAGCCGCCATCGGCGCGCCGCCGCCGCTGCGCTATGACCTGTACAGTGGGCTGAACGGCTACGGCGTGCTGGCAAACGCCAACGACGCGCTTTTTGGCCGCGCCGCGTTGCCCACCTATGACCTGGGGCGGGCAGATATTGTTTTCTCCTTCGGCGCGGACTTCGCGGGCACGTGGCTTTCCGCCACCGGCTTCGGCGTGGAGTTCGGACGCTTTCGCAGCCAAGAGTTCGGCAAGCGCGGCTTCTTCGTGCAATTTGAGCCGCGCATGTCCGCTATTGGCGCGCGGGCCGACCGCTGGGTCCCGCTCCGCCCGGGCAGCGAGGCCCTGGTCGCGCAAGCGATTTTGCGCATCATCGCGGAAGAGGGCTTCGGCCCTGCCGAGCGCGTGCGGCGTGCCAAACAGTTAGCAGGCGAGGTAAACCTTGACGAGGCCGCCGCCGCGTGCGAGCTGGAACGCGAAGAGTTGGTCATGCTGGCGCGCGAGTTCGCCCAGGCCGAGCGCCCGATTGCCTTGCCCGGCAGCGCGCTTAGCGGCCAAGCGGACGCTCAAGCCGCCATGATGGCCGTACAGGCGCTCAACGCGCTGGCGGAAGTGGGCGAAGCGGGCCGCATGGCCTTTACGCCCCCACCGCCCGCCGAAGGGCTGACCCCGCCGCCCACCTCCACCTATGCGGACGCGCTGGCGCTGCTGGAAAAGATGCGCGCAGGCGAGATCAAGGTGCTCTTGGTGCACGGCACGAACCCGCTCTATGACCTGCCGGAAGCGGCGGACGTGCGCGGCGCGTTGGAGGCGGTCGAGACGATTGTTTCCTTTAACCCGCTGGTAGACGAAACCGCCGCCTACGCCGACTACATCCTGCCGGACCGCGTCTACTTGGAAGGCTGGGGCTATGAGGTGGTGCAGCCGAGCTTTGAGGGGTTGCCTGCGGTCAGCGGGCAACAGCCCGTCGTTGAGCCGTTGCACGACGTGCGCGCGACGGGAGACGTGCTGCTGATGGTGGCGCGCGGCATTCCCGTTGCCGCAGAAGCGTTG
>JALSSH010000568.1 GCA_026984385.1 Ardenticatenia bacterium
TAGCGCCAGCCGAGGACACTGGACAGGGCGACAAGGTGGAAAATGGACGCGGCTAAAACCCAACCTGAGCAACCCGACCGCGCGCGTTTTCGCGCAGCGCAGCAACCGCTCAGCGCTGAGGAGATCGAGAAGCTGCTTGCGGGGGGGCGTTCGGCGACGCTGGATTGGTTGCCCGGACGCGCGCCGGTGAGCGACATTGCGACCACGCTTGCAGCGATGGCGAACGCTCAGGGCGGCACGTTGCTCTTGGGTATTGCCCCGCGCTCGGAAAAACTCGTCGGGGTGGACGACGCGGAGGGCAGCGTGAACCGTGTGTTAGAAGCGGCGCTGACCATCCAACCGCCGCTGATTATCCCCTTGCCGCAGACTGTGCAGGTGAAAGGTAACCCGATGGTGGTGGCCCAAGTGCCGCGCGGAATGCCTTACGCCTACGCACTGGACGGGCGCTATTTGACGCGCGAGGGTGCGCAAAATGTGCCGCTGACGCCTTTTGCCTTGCGCCGTTTGATGTTGGAGCGCGGCGATATGACCTTTGAGGCCGAGCCGGTGCACGGCGCGACCAAAGAGGATTTGGATTGGGCGCAAGTTGAGGCGTATGTTAGCAACCTGAGCGGCATGGGCGGTCTGACGGCGGAACAAGTGTTGGTCAAGCGCGGTTGTTTACTCCAACAAGGGGACGAGCTTGTGCCCACGCACGCCGGCATTTTGCTTTTCGGCAAAGACCCGCAAACATTTTTGCGCGGCGCGGACATCACAGCAGCGCGCTTTGCGGGGCGCGAGATGAGCGACGTTTTCACCCGTCAGGACATCGGCGGCACGCTGCCACAACAGATCCGCCGCGCGGAAACGTTTTTGGTCGATAACTTGCGCAAAGGCGTTCAACTAAGCGAAAAAATGGCGCGTGAGGAGCGTTTAGAATATCCGCTCAAGGCGGTGCGCGAGTTGGTGGTGAACGCGGTGGCACACCGCGACTACAGCATCCAGGGTGATGGCATCCGGCTGTATCTTTTCAGCGACCGACTGGAGATCACCAGCCCGGGCGGGTTGCCGGGGCCGGTGACCGTGGACAATATCCGCGAGGAGCGTTTTTCGCGCAATTCGGCCATTGTGCAGGTGCTTTCGGATATGGGCTTTATCGAGCGGCTGGGCTACGGCGTGGATCGCGCAATTAAGCTGATGCAGGAGTTCAGCTTGCCCGCCCCGAAGTTCGCGGAAACGGCGGGCGGTTTTCGCGTGACGCTCTATAATCAGCCTGCGGCTGCTGAGCGCGCCGATGAGCCAAAACTTTTCGGCGGTGTCTTTCGCGGGCAACATATCAACCGCCGCCAAGAATACGCGCTGGACTTTTTGATCAATCGCCGCAACGCGCGCATTACCAACAAAGACCTGCAAGAACTGTGCCCGGGTGTGCATCCGGAAACGCTGCGGCGTGACCTGGCCGACCTGGTGAGCCGAGGTATTTTGATCAAGATGGGGGAAAAGCGCGGCGCGTACTATGTGCTGAAAAAGTCGTAGGCTTGCTGGCTCTTT
>JALSSH010000569.1 GCA_026984385.1 Ardenticatenia bacterium
GGCACCGAGATCAAGTACGAAGGCAAGACGTACTTGCTGATGAACGAGGACGACATTTTGGCGCGCATCAAGTAGCCAACATCAGCCCAACACGTATCTTGTACACAACGAGCCGCAGGGTAACCCTTGCGGCTCGTTTGATTTTACCCAAGTGCTTGTCCGGCTATCGCCGCTCGCGCAGATGCGGAAAGAGCAACACCTCGCGGATCGAGCTTTTGTCGGTCATCAGCATAGTGAGCCGATCCACGCCGACCCCACAGCCCCCACACGGGGGCATCCCGTAGCGCATGGCGCGCAAATAGTCCTCGTCCAAGGGGTTCGCTTCCTCGTCGTCCGCGCGATAGAGCTTTTGCAGCTCCAAAAAGCGCGCTTCCTGGTCCAACGGATCGTTGAGTTCGGTAAAGGCGTTGCCCAGCTCCATCCCGCCGATAAAAAGCTCGAAGCGCTCCACATGGAAATCATCCCCGGGCACCATCTTAGCAAAAGGTGAGATGTCGCGCGGGTAATCCAGGATAAAGGTGGGTTGGATCAGCGTCGGTTCGACTTCGCCCAACAGCGTATCCACCAGCTTGCCCCAAGTGTCTTTGGGCGCGGCCTGAATGCCCGCCGCCTGCATCGCTTGGAGCAAGGAGGGCGCGTCGCGGTGCTGCATATAGTCAATACCGGTGTGCTCGCGGATGACCTCTCGTAAGGTGACCCGTCGCCAGGGCGGGGCTAACTCGATGGTGTGGCCCTGGTAGGAAATCTGCGTGCTGCCGTGCACCTGTTCGGCCACATACGCGATCATGCGCTCGGTGATGTCCATCATGCCGTGATAGTCGGTGTAGGCCTCGTAGAATTCCAGTTGGGTGAACTCTGGGTTGTGCTTGAAGCTGACGCCCTCGTTGCGGAAGTCGCGCCCGATCTCATAAACCGCGTCGTACATGCCCACCAACAACCGCTTGAGATATAGCTCAAAGCTGATACGCAGATACAAGTCCTGGTGGAGCTGGTTATGGTGGGTGACAAAGGGGCGCGCCGCTGCCCCGCCGTAGATCGGCTGCAAGATCGGTGTCTCCACCTCCAAATAGCCCTCGGCGTCCAAAAAGTCACGCAGGGCGCGCACAACGCGCGCACGTTTGCGGAAAACTTCGCGCACGTCCGGATTAACGGCCAAATCCGCGTAGCGCTGGCGATAGCGCTCTTCCACATCGCTAAACGCGCCGTAACGCTCAAGCGTGCCGTCTTCCAACACGCGCTCTTTGATCACGGGGAGCGGGCTAAGCGCTTTGGCAAGCAACACGAATTCGTCCACCATGACGCTCACCTCGCCGCGTCGCGTGCGCATCATTGTTCCGCCAGCCTGCACAAAATCGCCCAGGTCAATTTGGCGGCGGATCATCTCGTAGGTCTGTTCTCCCACGTTGTCAATACGCACGAAAAGTTGCAAGCGCCCCGTGCCGTCTTCGATGTGTGCGAAGTACACTTTGCCCTTGAGGTTTTGGCGCACGATGCGCCCACCCACCGTCACGCGGACCGGCTCGGGCGTT
>JALSSH010000570.1 GCA_026984385.1 Ardenticatenia bacterium
AGCCACAGCGCGCTTGCCAACGCTAACAGCGTCAGCGCCGCGCCCGCCCACACCGAGCGCATCCCGCCGTAAAACGCCACGTTGACCGCCCACACCACGCCCGCCAGCGCGTTGAGCAGCGCCCAACGGAAGCTCACCCAAGCGTAACGGCGCGCCGCCCCCGTGAAGTCCGCCGTAGTGGGCGGCTCGCCTCGGGCGATGGCGCGCATCACGCCGTGCAAGGCGGCGGTTGCGGGCGGCCAGAGCACCACCGTTAGGCTCAACGCTGCCCAAAGCAAGCTCCAGAGCGTGGCGCTGAAAAGGTGCGCGTACCAGAGGCGAACGGTCGCACCGAGGACGCGGATCGCTGCGCGCATGGGGATTTTCCTCTGTGTGGAGCTATGCCCAACCGGGTAATGGCGGCACGCGCACGCGGTACGCGCTGGCGTGGATCGTGCCCACCACGAAAAGCGTCGCTCCGCCCCACAGCCCGACGGCGGTCAGCACCGCCACCACGCCGAAGGCCACCGCGCCGTCTTTGGCGAGTTGCACGTCGTCCGGGCTGGCGGGCGCGTCGCTGAAGCGCTCTTCGAAGAGCGTCACGGCGGGGTAAGCTTGACGCAGCGCCGCTTGGTAACGCTCCTGGGAGAGCACCAGGCCCGCAAACACGCTCAGCACCAGCGCGGTGAAAAGGCTCAGCGCGAAGATGAGCGCGCCGACCGTGCGCCAACGTCGCCCTGTGCGGGCACGTTGCGCGCGCACGTGCGCCGCGCCCGGGCCGTCTTCGTAAACGCGCCCGTCCCGTTCCACCCAGACCGTTACCTCGTCGAGCTGAAAGCCGCTCAGCGCCAGGATCAGCAGATACCACACCAACCCCACGCCGCTCACCAGCGCCAACATCCACGCGCCGACGCTCAGCCCTTTGCCGTAAGCGAGCGTGGCCTCATACGGCCCGTGTGCCAGCAGGTGATAGCCCCCTTGCCGATAGAGCGCGACCCGCTGCTGTAAAAACGCTACCGCCGCCGCGAAGGGGTCGGCGGGCTGAGCGGGGTAAGCGTAAGGGGCGGGGGCGTAGGCGGGCGTAGGAAGCGGGGGCGGTGTGTAGGGCGCGGGCGGGATGATGTAGGCGGAGGGGGCGGCTTGCGGCGGCGCGGCCAAGTTCGGCTGCGTCTCCTGCATCATCTCCGCAGGCTGCGGCAACGGAGGCACGGCCTCGTGCTCGCCGGTTTCGGCTTCGGTGGTTTCCGCACTTAGGGGCGGCATCGCGTTGGGGGGCGTGCTTTGCTCGCCGAGCGGTGTGGCGACCACCGGTGGGAGCGCTCCCCCGGGTGTGCCGAGCGTGTCCGGCAGCGTATCCGGTTTTTCGGGCAATGCTTCGAACTCATCGGGCGCTTCGTCCGTCGGGGCGGCTTCTGTGCTTTCGGGCAAGGCAGCGGCGGGCGGCTCGTTTTCGCTGGCAGCGGCATCTTCGGCGGCTATTTCCTCTGCTTCACCGACTTCGGCGGGCGTCTGTGGCGATGTGTCGGGAGCGGCGCTCGACATAGAC
>JALSSH010000571.1 GCA_026984385.1 Ardenticatenia bacterium
CACGCCGATTGTGATCACGGCCACGCCCCCGCCGCCACTTGTGCCCGTTGTGGCGACCGAAACGCCCAGCGCAACGCCCGTTTTGGCCGCAACCAATGCCGCTTTGCTGCCGACCGTTCCGCCGCATCGCACCGCCACGCCGACGCCCCGTCCCCCGATCACCATGACGCCTACCTTCACGCCTACCACTACGGATACGCCCGTCACGCCGGGAGCCTTAGGTTTTGCACCGGTGGGCGGCTTGGTTGGTGCAGGAGGCGCTGTGAGCGCGGGCGGATGTGCCAACCCGCCGAGCGGAATTTTCGGCGCGGTGTATCAAAGCGACCCGAACTTGGCCGCCGCGCTTGGTTGTCCCATAGCCCCCGCGCCCAGCAGCGTAGCCAGCGCCTATCAGCCGTTCCAAAACGGCGTGATGATCTGGGTGGCCTCGTTGGGGGTGTTGCCCCAAGGGGTCATTTACGCGCTTTACAACAACGGCACGTACCAGCGTTTCAACGACACTTGGCGCGAAGGGGTAGACCCCGTCAGCAGCGGCGCACAGCCGCCGCCCGGCTTGGTCGAGCCGGTGCGCGGGTTCGGCAAGGTGTGGCGGGAAAATGGCGGCGTGCGGGACGGCCTCGGCTGGGGCACGGCGGGCGAAGCGGGCGGCTCGGCGCAGGTGTTGGCCTTTGAGCGTGGGGAGATGATCAACGTTTCTCAAGCGGGACAAACGTACATTTTCATCGCGGGCGCGCCCGGCACGTGGACGGCGCGCTGAGCATTACGGCGCGAGCGGCACGGTGACCCCCTGCGCCAAATACGCGCCCCGCGCGTCCACCAGCGCCGCGTTGTGATATCGCAAGCCTTCGGCGCTTGGCGTCACAGTGTACATGCCGACGAAAAGCGCGTCACTTTGCGGCGGCAGCGTTAAGGGGAAGCGCAACAGCAACACATCCTCCGCGCGCCAATAGCGCCCGGGCCAGGCGGGACGGTCGGCTTGGGCCAATTTGCGTCCGTCGGCGTCCAGCACGTGCACAAACGCTTGATAGTCCTCCGACACCGGCCCGCCGAGTTGCCAGGCCAGCACGAGCGCGTCCGTTTCCGCCCACCAGCCGAGGAGCTGCGCGCCGTTTTCCAGGCGGGCGGGCACGTTGACTGCCTGCCATGTGTAAACATCCGCCGAGGGCGCAGGGCGCAACACGTAGGGTGGCTCACCGTCGCGGCGCGGCCACCGTTCCCCCGCTGCCAGGCACGTTGCGTCACACGCCCACAGCGCCACCGAGCTGTCGAGCAGTTCCAAGCTGGGTATGGCGGGGAGAAGCGCGGTGCGGCGTCCGTCCACAAAGCGCACCAGCGGCACATCCTCCAGCAGCACCCCCCACACGGCGGGCGCTTCGTCATAGGGCGCAACTTCCCCTGCGCTGACCACCAGCACAGACGAGGGATCGCGCTCTAGCACGGCGCGGCGAACGTCTAGCAAATAGTGCAACGGCGTTCCGAAGCCGCCCGGGGTGCTGTGCGTGTCCACAAAGCGCAGCAACGCGCCGAAAACGCCCACCTGCATCCCAATCAACCCAAGCAGCGCCACAAGGCCCGCCGCGCGCCACATACGCCGCCCACGCGCCACCTCCCAGAGCCGCGCCGCGCCCACGCCGCAAAGGAGGTACGCCGCAGGCATCAGTGGGATCAAGTAGTGGGGCGTCAGCTCCACCCATTCGTAGCTGAAGGCCAGCACGGGCAACGCCAACCACGCCAGCAGCGCGCCATTGGCGGCGGGATGGGGCGCGGCGCGCCGCTTCAGCCGCCAAGCGAGCCACGCGGCGCTGAGCAATGTTCCCACCGGCAACACCCAAAAGAGCGGCCACACGTTCGGCACGCTCGCCAGATAGGCGCGGAATTGTTGGGGTCCGGCCAGTGCGTGGATCTCCTGGCCCGCGATCAGCAAGCGCGCGTGGTCCAGCGCGGTGAAGCTGAACACGCGGGCAGGGTGTGTTTCGCTGGCGGCTAGGCGTTCGCCGAGCGCGTGCGGAGCAAGTAGCCCCGCGCGCGCCAGCCCTACCCCAAAGGGCACAAAGCTAAGCGCCGCCAACCCAAAGCCCCAGAGCACGTCGCGTTTTTGGCCGCGCCGCCAAGCGCGCCAGTGCCACCAAGCGCTCAGCGGCCCCAACGTGAAGGCCGCATAGTGGATTTGCACGGCCACCGCCAACGTCACCAGGTGCAAACGCCGTCCCCAGTGCCGATCTTCCAGCTCGCCGATCAGCCCCAGCAAAACCGCCGCCACAATGAACGGCGGCAGCGCGTCTTGCGCCCAGATTTTGCGCGAGAAGATCGCCGCCCAGGGGCTGGCCGCATAGAGCAACCCCGCGACCCAAGCCGCGCGCGCGCCGTAAAAGCGCCGCGCCAGCGCCCAAACTAGCGCGACGGCCAACACGTTGAGCGCGCCGACCCACAACACCGCAGCGGTCGGGTCGTCGCTGAGCGCGAAGGGCGGCGCAAAAAGATACACACTGAGGGGCGAGTTAGGGATGTTCACCGAGGAGCTTAGCCCCAGCAACGGCAGAGCGCGCCCTCGCGCTACGTCCAGCGCCGCGCGCGCCAAGTTGGCCTCGTCGCGCTTAAACTCGCTGATGCGCGGCCAACCTAAGCGTAGGGCGGCGGCCAACAACAAGATCGCCGCCAGCCCAAACATTTCCCAACGCCGTGCGCGCGTTGTCCGTTCGGTGAGCATTGTTGCGCGCTGCCTGTGTGCGGTGCGTTATTCCTCTTCGCTCACGAAAACTTGCCAGGGGCCGTGCATCCCCTCGTAGGTCACGCCGTAGTAGACGCGCAGCTCGCCGTTTTCCCGTTGCACCAAGTCATAGCGGGTGGTGCCGCCGCGCTTGTAGCGTTTCCACAGTCCGATCTCCCCGTGCCATTGCACTTTTTCCGGCTGGACGGGGTTGGACTCTTTTTCTGAGATGGCGTAATGCCACAACTTGCGCGCCGAGGATCGGGTCACGTTTTTGACTACGTTCCCGTTACGCAGATCGCGCATCATGTGATATTTGACGCCTTTGCGCTGTTCTGTGCCGATGATCTCCACACCCGTTCGCGGCGCTTCGACGGCGTCCGAATCGCTTTGCTCGGCGACGGCATCGGCGGGTGTTTCGCCTTCGGCGGCGGGCTTTTTCTTCGGCTTGTGGAGTTCACCACGTCGGGCCAGATTTTGCCGCACCAATTGCACGATCTCGTCGCGCACGGCCAAGTTGGTTTCCGCCTCGTCGCGCACATAGATTTTGTTGTCGTCTATAGCGTAAGGGGGATCGTCGCCTGCGGGAACTTGGATGCGGATCACGGGCTTGCCGCGTGTTTCCAGCACATCAATTTCCACCTCCAGCGGCGGGGTGATCTTGTGCTCGATCTCGGTGCGCAGCGTTTCAATCGCCTCGCTGACGTTGGAAACGCCCGCCGGTTTTTCTTTGGGCTTGGCGCTCACGCCCACGTAAATCGTGCCGCCGTTGGTGTTTGCCAGCGCGCACACGTCCGCGATGATGGCGTAAAGCCGTCCGCCGCGCCGTGTCATGCCCTCGTGGAAAGTTTGCACGATGCTGGGGCCTTCTTCTCGCGCGGCTTGGACGTGGTCGTAAGGGTCACGACTGGGGCGGTAGGGGCGTGTGCGGGCAAAGTCGTTGCTTTGGAACATTGCCAACAGCGCCTCAAAGCTGCGCTCCGGCAACAGTACCTCGGTCACACGGTCGCCGATGCCCAGATATTTGGGGTTGTGCGGGTCGGCTTGCAAACGGTGCGCGTCCGAACCCTGGATACAACGCATACGGCGTGGATATTCGGGCTTTGTGCCGTCGAAAAAGCGTTGGGTGCTGTGCCGCCCCTTCTTGTCCAGGTCGGTCACTTCCAGCGCGTGCAAGTGCGGGTCTTGCGTGTAGGCGATCTTGGTTTGGCCGCCGAAGTCAAAGCCGCGCATTGCCACGCCATGACTGGAGTTGGCGTGCGCGGCGATCACGATGCCGCCGGCCTGGTTGATGGTGCGGTAGGCGGTCAGCACATCCGCCGACGCGCCGACGTTGGAGTCGCCCGCGTCCAGCGTTTCTGGCGGGATGTTGAGGCTGAGCAGAATATGTTCCAACTGGCGAATGGGAGTTTGGGGCGAAAAGATGCCCAGAATATGAAAGCCGAAAGTCGCCGTAAATTCAAAGCCCGGCAACACCAGGATTTTTTCCAACAGGCGGCGATATTCGGCCAAGCGGCGTTTTTCGTCCGACTCAATGCGGTTCAGTCGCTCCAAATAGGTCAAATGATCGATCTCGTCGAGCATGGCGCGGTAGCCTGCCACCGTGTTGTGGTCGGTGAAGGCGATAATATCCAGCCCGCGCATCTCGGCGTGGAGCAAAATATCCAAATAGCTCACGTCCGGCTCTTGATAATCTACCGAGCCTGGCGTGTGCAGATGCAGGTCCATACGATACCACTGCATCTTAGAACGTCGGGATTTCGCGCTCACAGAGCCTCTCTCTCTTGTTATCTGTGTGATGCCAGCAGCCCGATGAATGGAGAAGGGGCGCTATTTCAGCAGGTCATAGAAAATGTCGGCCAATTTGTTTGGCTCAAAGGGTTTGATCAAGAACAGATTGGCGCCGGCGGCCAGCGCCTGTTCTTCCATATCCAGCCCGGAAGCCATCACAATCGGTGTTTGGGCGAAGGCGGGTTGGTTGCGCAACGCGGCGATCAGGTCCAGGCCGGTCATATCCACCAGCCGATAGTCAACCAGAAAGGCGTCCGGCGGGGTTTTCTGGGCGACTTCCAGCGCTTCTTGACCGCGCGCGGCGTTGAGCACTTCGAAGCCGTCCATTTCCAGCAGCGTTTGGAGCAATTTTACGGTAGTGCGTTCATCGTCCACAATCAAAATTTTAGGCAAGGTTGCCTCCTTCTTGTCTTGACGTGCGAGGCACGCGGAACGCTGCCCAGTCGGCTTATGCGTTTTGCTCTGAAGTCTCTTCAGGGGCAAGGCTTTGTGGTGGCGTGAGCGCGGCCTCCCAAACGGCGTCCATATCCTCCACCAGCACAAATTTCAGCGCCTCGCGCACTTCAACCGGCACGTCTTCCAGGTCATACTCATTGCGGCGTGGCAGGATCACAGTTTGCAGCCCTGCGCGGTGTGCCGCCAACACTTTGTCTTTGATGCCGCCCACCGGCAACACCTGCCCGCGCAAAGTCAGCTCGCCGGTCATGGCGACGTTGTCGCGGACGGGTCGCCCGGTGAAAAGCGACATCAGCGCAGTTGCCATCGTGATCCCCGCCGAAGGGCCGTCTTTGGGCACGGCGCCCGCCGGCACGTGGAGGTGAATGTCGCGCTTCTCGAAGTAGTCCGTCGGCAAACCGTACTCGGCGGCGCGCGAGCGCACGTAGCTTAGCGCAATCCGCGCGCTTTCTTGCATCACCTCGCCCAGTTGCCCCGTATATTGGAAGCTCTTGCCCCCGGGCATCTGCGCCGCTTCGATAAAGAGCACGTCCCCGCCGAAGATCGTCACCGCCAGCCCGATCGCAACCCCCGGCACGCCGCGAATGCGCTCCGCGATCTCGTCCTGATAGGTGTAACGCGGGTGGCCGAGCAGCTCGCGCACGGTGTCGCCGTCCACGACCGTTTTTTCGCCGTGCCCCTCGGCGATCTTGGTCACGACCTTGCGCGCCACGTGGCCGATCTCGCGCTCCAAGTTGCGCACGCCCGCCTCGCGCGTGTAGTGGCGAATGATCGTGCGCAAACCCTCCTCGGTGAACTCCAGCTCGTCGGGGCGCAACCCGTTTTCGCGGATTTGACGCGGGACGAGGTAGCGCAAGGCGATCTGGAGCTTTTCGTGCTCGGTGTAGCCGCTTAGGTGGATGATCTCCATGCGGTCGAGCAGCGGGCGCGGGATCGTATCTAGCGTGTTGGCGGTGGTGATAAACATCACCTCGGAAAGGTCAAAGGGCACGTCCAGGTAGTGATCGCGGAATTCGAAGTTTTGTTCTGGGTCGAGCACTTCCAACAGCGCCGAAGCCGGGTCGCCGCGAAAGTCCCGCCCCAGTTTGTCTACTTCGTCCAGCATAATCACCGGGTTGCGGCTGCCTACGCGACGTAACGTTTGGATGATGCGCCCGGGCATCGCGCCGATGTAGGTGCGGCGAAAGCCCCGAATCTCGGCCTCGTCGCGCACCCCGCCCAACGACATGCGCGTGAACTTGCGCCCCATCGCCCGCGCAATCGAGGCGCCCAGCGACGTTTTGCCTACCCCGGGCGGCCCGACAAAACACAAGATCGCCCCTTCGCGTTCGCGGCGGATGGTGTCTTGGGGCGCTTCGGCGGCCAACTCTTCGGCACGCTCCTGGCGCAACTTGCGCACGGCCAGGTATTCGAGGATGCGCTCTTTGATATCTTCCAGACCGTAATGGTCGGTGTCCAACACCTGGCGCGCGTGGGCGATATCCAGCGCGTCCTCAGTGCGCACGTCCCAGGGCAGGCTCACCATCCAGTCCAGATAGGTGCGGATAACGCCGTACTCGGCGGCAGCGACGGGCAGTTTGGCGAGCCGCTCCAGTTCGCGCAGCGCTTCACGTTCGGCTTCTTCGGGCATGTGCGCTTCGGCGATCTTGCGGCGGAACTCTTCCACCTCGACGGCTTGCTCGTCGCCTTCGCCCAGCTCACGCTGGATCGCCTTGAGCTGTTCGCGCAAGAAGTATTCGCGTTGCGTTTTTTCCATCTCGGACTGCGCTTCGGACTGGATGCGATGCCCCAGCTCTAGCACTTCCAGCTCTTTGGTCAGAATCTTGAGCAGCAAGCGCAACTTTTCGTTCACGTCGTCCAGCCGCAAAAGCGTTTGTTGCTCTTCCAGCCCGATACGGACATAAGTGGCGAGCGCGTAGACGAGTTGCAGCGGGTCTTCCACGCTCAGCACCGCGTTGGTTAGCTCGCTGGGGATGCTGGGCACCAGCTCCGCAATACGCCCGAACTGCTCCATCACGCTGCGCATCAGCGCCTCGGTCTCCAGCGTCTTTTCGCTGTGTTCCGGCGCGGGGCTGACGCGCGCTACCAAGTACGGCTCGGTGGCGGTGTACTCTTCCACTTTGATCCGCGCGAGACCTTGCACCAACAGGCGGATTGTGCCGTCCGGGGCACGGAAGAGGCGATGGATTTGCGCCAGCGTGCCGTAGGTGTAGATGTCCTCCGGCCCGGGTGTGTCGAGTTCCGGCTTGCGCGAAGCAACTAACCCGATCAGACGATCGCCGGAGACGGCTTCATCCACC
>JALSSH010000572.1 GCA_026984385.1 Ardenticatenia bacterium
CCGCTCGATGCGCTCGGACGCGGAGAAGAACGGCCCGGGTTGGACGGTGCAAAACGATCCGCGCGTCACGCGCTTGGGGCGCATCATGCGCCGCACCAACTGGGACGAGATCCCCCAACTGATCAACGTGCTTTGGGGGCAGATGAGCTTGGTCGGCCCGCGCCCCGAACAACCCTATTACGTGGAAAAATTCCGCGAATATATCCCGCGCTATATGGAGCGTCACCGCGAAAAGGCCGGCATGACCGGCTGGGCACAGGTTAACGGGCTGCGCGGCGACACCTCGATCCTAGAGCGCACCAAATATGATTTGTGGTACGTGGAAAACTGGTCTTTGTGGCTGGATATTAAAATCATTTTGCGCACGATCATCCAAACTGTTTTCGGGCGCAACAAAAACGCATACTGATAAGTTGCTCTCCTCGGCGAAAGCATAGGGAGCAGACAATATCTATTATCGGCAAGGAGCAAGATATCGTGGCACACCAAGGCGTCACCCCGCAATCCGAAGACTTCTCACGTTGGTATACGGATGTGGTGCAAAAAACCGACCTGGCGGACTATTCGCCGGTGCGCGGCTGCATGATCATCAAGCCTTACGGCTACGAGTTGTGGGAGGCGATCAAAGGCGCGCTAGACCGTCGCTTTAAGGCCACCGGCCACCAAAACGCCTATTTCCCGCTCTTCATCCCGGAAAGTTTCATCAAGCGGGAGGCCGAGCATGTGGAAGGCTTCGCGCCGGAGCTGGCGGTCGTGACCATCGGCGGGGGCAAAGAGCTGGAAGAGCCGTTGATCGTGCGTCCCACTTCGGAAACGATTATCGGCTGGGCCTTCCAAAAGTGGATTCAGTCCCACCGCGACTTGCCGCTGCTGCTCAACCAGTGGGCCAATGTGGTGCGTTGGGAGCTGCGCACACGCCTTTTTTTGCGCACGATGGAGTTTCTCTGGCAAGAGGGCCACACCGCCCACGCCACCCACGAAGACGCACTCGCCGAAACGATGCGTATGTTGGACGTGTATACGGATTTTGCGGTCAACGAGGCGGCCATCCCCGTCATCCCCGGGCGCAAAAGCGATCAGGAACGCTTTAAGGGCGCGGTTTCCAGCTTCAGCATCGAGGCGATGATGCGCGACGGCAAGGCGCTCCAGGCCGGCACCAGCCACGACCTGGGGCAAAATTTCGCCAAGGCCTTTGATATCCGCTACACCGACGAAAACAACGAGTTGCAATATGTCTGGACAACGTCTTGGGGCGTCAGTACGCGCATGGTGGGCGCAGTGGTGATGACGCACGGGGACGACAAGGGGTTGCGCTTGCCGCCGCGTCTTGCGCCGATCCAGGTGGTGATCGTGCCGATCTTCCGCAAGGAGGAGCAGCGCGCCGCCGTGATGGAAACAGTGGGGCAGATCGCGGAGCAGCTCCGTGAGGCGGGCGTGCGCGTGCACGTGGACGAGCGCCAAAACGTGCAGCCCGGCTTCAAGTTCAACGATTGGGAGATGCGCGGCGTGCCCGTGCGCATGGAGATCGGCCCGAAGGACGTGGAAAAGGGGCAGGTGGTGTTGGCGCGGCGCGATATACCGGGCAAAGAGGGCAAGCGCTTTGTCCCGCAGGAGGGCATCGTCCAGGCGGTGCGCGAGCTGCTGGACGCGGTACAAGCAGGGCTGTTGGCGCAAGCCACCGCGTTCCGCGATAGCCACTTGCACGAAGTGACCGATAGTTACGCGCATTTTGTGGACGTGATCCAGGGCGGTGAGTGGGCGCTTGCGTGGTTTTGCGGCGGGGCGGAGTGTGAGGCGAAGGTCAAGGAAGACGCTCAGGCCGTCAGCCGCTGCTTTCCGCTGGAACAGCCCCACGCGGGCGAGCACGGCAAGTGCATTATCTGCGGTGAGGAGGCGCACGAAATGGCCTACTTTGCCAAAGCGTACTAGCTTGCCTCAGACGCGCCTAGAAAAGCGAAACGCCCTCGCATAACGCGGGGGCGTTTTTTGTTTCCACGCTGAGAGCCGGGGCGGGGCGCTTAGTGTTCGCGCGAGCCGCCGCGATCTCGGCTGCCGCGATCTCGATGGCTGCCGCCACCGCTGCGCCCACCGCGATCCCGTCCACCACGACCGCCGCGTCCCCCACGATCCCGTCCGCCGCGTCCACCGCGCCCGCCACGACCGCCGCTGCTGCGGCTGCCGATGCGCGTGTCGGCGGCGCGGGCTTCTTCCAGCGTCCAACCTTCTAACACGGCTTGGCGACTAAGACGGATTTTGCCGTCGTGGTCAATGTCCGTGATCATGACCATGATCTCGTCGCCGACCGAAACCTCGTCGTGTGTGCTTTCCACGTAGTGGTCGGTGAGCTGGCTGAGCGGGACGAGGCCGTCTTTGCCGGGCAACACTTCCACAAACGCGCCGTAGTTTTCCACACGGGTCACTTTGCCGGTGTAAATGTGGCCGAGCTTCGGCTCTTCGACCAACGCCATGATCATATCGCGGGCGCGGTCGGCGTTTAGCCCGTTGCTGCTGGCGATGAAGACCGTGCCGTCCTCGGCGATGTCGATCTTGGTGTCGGTTTGTTCTTGGATGGCGCGGATGGTTTTCCCGCCCGGGCCGATGATTGCGCCGATTTTGTCCACATTGATCTTGAGCGACTCGATGCGTGGGGCGTAGGGGCTGAGTTCTTTGCGTGGCTCGGCAATGGCCTGGCGCATCACGTCCAGAACTTGCATACGGGCCTCGCGCGCTTGTTCCAGCGCCTGGCGCATAATGTCATCGCTGACGCCCGCGATTTTGATATCCATCTGCAAAGCGGTGATGCCCTGTGCCGTACCTGCGACCTTGAAGTCCATATCGCCCAGGTGATCTTCCATACCCTGAATGTCGGTCAGGACGGCGTAGCGCTCGCCTTCCTTGATCAGGCCCATCGCAATCCCGCCCACGGGCCGCTTGATCGGCACGCCGGCGGCCATCAGCGCCAACGTCGAGCCGCAGACGCTCGCCATGCTGGTGCTGCCGTTGGAGGACATGACCTCGCTGACGACGCGGATGGTGTAGGGAAACTCGTCTTCGGGCGGGATCATGGGCAGCAGCGCATTTTCTGCCAGCGCGCCGTGCCCGATCTCGCGGCGTTTCGGGCCGCGCATCATCCACGTTTCG
This sequence comes from Ardenticatenia bacterium, assembly GCA_026984385.1. Classification (GTDB taxonomy): domain Bacteria; phylum Chloroflexota; class Anaerolineae; order Aggregatilineales; family Aggregatilineaceae; genus JALSSH01. The sequence continues at coordinate 3,142 of JALSSH010000572.1, forward strand.
CCGGTGCTGAAGGGCGGGAAGTTGTAATGATGCATGTAACGCTTGGTGTCTTCCGGATAGAGTCCATCCAAAGGCTGGCTGTCTCGTGGAGTGCCGAGCGTGCAGATGCTGAGCACTTGCGTTTCACCGCGTTTGAAGAGACCGGAGCCGTGCACGCGCGGCACCACGTCGATCTCGGCTGCCAACGGGCGGATGGTGGTGTAGTCGCGCCCGTCGGGGCGGATGCCTTCTTCCAGGATACGGCGGCGCACCACTTGCTTGAGCGTGGCGTTGATCGCCTCGCGCACGTCTTTTAGGCTGACCGACGGCGCATCAGGGTTTTCGGCCATGCGCGCTTCGTATTCGGCCAACACCTGTTCGCGCAGAGCGTCTACGGCGGCTCGCATAGCGTGGCGGTCGGTGTTTTCCGCGACGATACGCTCGATCTCGTCCTTCACGCGCGCCGAGACTTCCTCCATCACGTCCGGATCGGGCGCGGAGGGTGTATATTCGCGTTTGGGTTTGCCAAGCTCGGCGCGCATCTCTTCTTGCAGCGCCACGAGCTTTTTGATCGCGTCATGGCCGAAGCGCAACGCGCGTACCATTGTCTCTTCGTCCACTTCTTGCGCGCCTGCCTCGACCATGATCACGGCTTCTGCCGTGCCAGCCAAGCGCAAATCAAGCGTGCTGTTTTCCATCTCCGAGATGGTCGGGTTGAGCACCAGCTCACCGTCGATCATGCCTACGCGCACCGCCCCAACCGGTCCACCCCAAGGAATGTCCGAAATGTGCAGCGCAGCGCTGGCCGCGTTGATCGCGGGGATATCTGCATGGTGTTCTTGGTCATGGCTCAGCGGCATCAGGATCACCTGAACTTCGTTGCGCATGTCTTTGGGGAAGAGCGGGCGCAAGGGGCGGTCTGTGACGCGCGCGATAAGGATGCTGGCCGCCGAGGGTCGCCCTTCACGGCGTTGGAAGCTGCCCGGGATGCGCCCTGCGGCGTAGAGCTTTTCTTCGTAGTCCACGCTGAGCGGGAAAAAGTCAATTCCCTCACGCGGGTTGGCGCTCATGGTGGCAGTGGCAAAAACGAGCGTGTCGCCTACGCGCACAGTGACTGCGCCGCCCGCCTGTTCGGCCAGCTTGCCGGTCTCGAAAGCGATTTCTTGCCCGCCAATTTCCACCGTAAAACGGCGATTAGACGGCATTTGATGGTTCTGCATGGATTTCCTCCGCAGCAGTAACTAACGCGCCCGGAGGTCAGGGACTGGAACGTGTTGTCAAGGGGCCGGAAGGTGCGGTCAGCTCCCAGCACTTGACCCCATGTTCCAATTCCTGCCGCTCCGGGCGACCAAACTAACGATACGGGAAAGGGCACAAACTCACGGCACGGCTTCTCACCCCGCCGTCACGCCCTTTTCGAATATGATGATAGTTCACTTCGTGTTATTAAGCAAAAGCGCGAACCGATGTGATCCGCGCTTCCCCTTTCGTCACTTTAGCGACGCAACCCCAGCTCTTTGATCACGGCACGGTATTTGGCCGGGTCGGTGCGCTTGAGGTACTTCAGATGGCGACGGCGAAGCCCCACCATCTTCAGCAAGCCTCGGCGGCTATGTTCGTCGTGTTTGTGTTCCTTCAGGTGCTCGGTGAGTTGCAAGATGCGCTTGGTCAGCAGCGCGACCTGCACTTCCGGTGAGCCGGTGTCGCCTTCATGGCGACCGAAGTGCTCAAAAACCTCGGCCTTCTCTTCTTTGGAAAGACCCATAGCGTCCGCAACCTTTCTTGTCGCCGCGCAGCCCGGACGTAGGGCTGCCGGTCATCTCCTATGCGAGGTGAGTTGCCTCACCGCCGCCGATTATACCATTCGCTCTGGGCCTTGAGAAGGTGGAATCCGCCGCTTTTTCTCCCGTGTCGCGGGCAAATACGCTATAATGCGCACACTTTGCGCACATCACCGCACACAAAGGAGCAACAATGCACATTCTGGTCACGGGAGGCGCGGGCTTTTTGGGGAGCGCGCTGGTGCGCCGTTTGGTGGCGTTGGGGCATAGCGTGCGTGTGTTGGATGACCTCAGCGCGGGCGATCCCTCGCGCTTGCCTCCAGAAGCGAGCTTCGCGCGCGGCGACGTAAACGACGTGCCGCGCTTGTGGTCGCTTTTGCAAGGCGTGGACTGCGTCTATCATCTGGCCGCGCGTGTCAGCGTGCCGGAAAGCCGCCATTTCCCCCGTGACTACAACCTGGTGAACGTCGGCGGCACGGTGAGCGTATTGGAAGCGATGCACCAAGTGGGCGTGCCGCGTTTAGTTTTCGCTTCCTCCGGGGCCATCTACGGCAACCAAGCCGAGCAACCCGTCCACGAAGCGTTGCCGCCCAACCCGCTTTCCCCTTACGCGGTGAGCAAACTGGCCGCCGAGCAATATATTTGCACCATCAGCCGTCTGTGGGGCATTGAGGCGGTGTGTTTGCGCATTTTCAACGCCTACGGCCCGGGGCAACAACTCCCCGCCGCACACCCGCCGGTCATCCCCCAATTTTTGCGTCAAGCGCTCAGTGGCGGCTCGCTGGTGGTGCACGGGGACGGGGAACAAACGCGCGACTTTGTCTATGTAGACGATGTGGTCGAGGCTTTGGTGCGCGCTGCGAACGTGCCTGCACCCACCTGCCAGGTGATCAACGTCGGGAGCGGCGTGGAAACCAGCATCAACGCGCTGATTGACGTGATCGCTGAAGTGACCGCAACCAAGCCACATCGCCTTTATGTCAGCGAGCAGAGTTCGGGCGTTTTGCGTCTGGCCGCCGACCTAACGCGCGCCCGCCAGGTGCTGGGCTATGCGCCGCAGGTGTTTTTGCGCGAAGGGCTGCGGCGCATCTTGACCGAAGACGCGCGCTTCCGCGTTGCGCCAACGGGATGAGCCGCCGATGAGTTCTGCGAAGTCCAAAGCCCGCGCTCTTTCCGAGCGCCAGATCGCCCACGCCGCCGGTATTGTGATGTTGGCGTATATTGCCAGCGGCGTTTTAGGCATGGTGCGCCAGGCCGCGATCAACGCGGCCTTTGGCGCCAGCACCAAGCTCGATGCGTTCATGGCCGCCCAACGTGTGCCGGAAACGCTTTTCGTGTTGGTGGCGGGTGGGGCGCTCGGCTCGGCGTTTATCCCCGTTTTTACGCGCTTTTTGGCCCAGGGCGACGAAGTCGGCGCGCAGCGCTTGGCGAACGCCGTCTTGACGCTGGTCACCGCGACGACGTCGGTTTTGGCGGGATTGGCTTTTGCGCTGGCAGGGCCGATTGTGCGGCGCTTGCTCGTGCCCAGCGCCCCCCCCGAGATGCAAACGCTGGCAGTGGAGCTGATGCGGATCATGTTGCTGACCGTGATCGTGTTTGGGGTCAGCGGGCTGATGATGGGGGTGCTCAACGCCCACCAGCATTTTTTGTCCCCTGCGCTGGCCCCCAGCATGTACAACCTCGGCTTGATCTTCGGGGCGTTGGTGTTGGCGCGCGGCGGAAACGTGCACGGTTTGGCCTGGGGCGCGGTGCTAGGCTCGCTGTTGCATTTGGGCGTGCAAGTGCCCGCCTTGCTGCGCTTGCGCTTCCGTTTCCGCCCGATCTTAGGGCTGCGTGTGGCGGGCGTCTATGAGGTGTTGAGCTTGATGGGGCCGCGCGTGTTGGGGCTGGGCGTGGTGCAGGTCAATTTCTGGGTCAACACGGCGCTGGCCTCCGGCATGATGGAAGGCAGCGTCACCGCGTTGAGCGTGGCCTTTACGCTGATGTTCACCGTGCTGGGCATCTTGGGTCAGAGCGTGGGCACGGCGGTTTTCCCGACGCTTTCCACGCTCAGCGCGCGCCAAGAGGTGGAAAACTTTCGCCACACACTCGCCAGCGCGCTCAGCGGCGTGCTGTTCCTCTCCATTCCGGCAGGGATCGGCATGGCGGCGGTCGGCCAGCCGATGGTCGAGCTGCTCTTTCAGCGCGGCGCGTGGACGGCCACCGACACGGCGGGCACGGCCTGGGCGTTGGCGTTTTTCAGCGTGGGGCTGGCCGGACACACCGTGTTAGAGGTGTTGGTGCGCGCCTTTTACGCGCTGCATGACACATGGACGCCGGTCAAGGTCGGCACGGCAACCATGCT
>JALSSH010000573.1 GCA_026984385.1 Ardenticatenia bacterium
TCAGCCGAGACCCTGCGCCGCCGCCTATCGAATACGTCAAGGTTTCCGGCGGCATGTTCTTTGATATGACCATTCACGACTTTGACATGGCGCGCTTTTTGTTCGGCGAGGTGGAGGAGATCAGCGCGGCGGGGGCGGTGTTGGTGGACGAGGCTATCGGCGAGGCGGGCGATATTGATACGGCCCTCATCACGCTCAAGTTTGTGAGCGGGGCTATCGGATCGATTGACAACAGCCGCCGCGCCGTTTACGGCTACGACCAGCGCGTGGAGGTCTTCGGGAGCAAAGGGCGCGCCGCCAACGACAATCTCTATCCGGACGCCGTGACGCTCAGCGACGCGGCGAGCGTGCGACGCGCCAGCTTGCCGCTGAATTTCTTCTTGGAGCGCTACATGGACTCCTACGAGCGGGAGATGCGGGCTTTTGTGCGCGCTGTGGCCCAAGACGAGCCGGTGCCCGTTAACGGGCATGACGGGCGCGTGCCGGTGGTGATGGCGCTGGCGGCGCGGATGTCTTACGAGCAAAATCGCCCGGTCAAGTTGAGCGAGGTCGAATAGCGCGCTTTTCTGCCGTCGGGTGCGGCGCATAAGCCGAGCGAGCCAGCCGAGTTTCGGTTGGCTCGCTTGCTTACGCTGAAAGGAAGCAACCAACACCGTCTGCTCCCGAGCATTGCTCCCTTTTCCACTGCGATCCCGCCTCAGGCCCTGCCCCCTCTATCTACGACCACTCGCCGACATTGCTCCACCGATGCTACAATACCCATCGAAGCATCGCGCAAAGCTCAGGAGGGCCTATGCCGCATATTCTGCTCATTGACGACGACCGCTCGCTGACCGACCCGCTCTGCAGCGCCTTTGAGGAGAGCGGCTACACGGTCACGGTGGCGCACGACGGCAAAGAGGGGCTGCGTAAGGCGCTCGAACTCCAACCGGACGTGATCGTGCTGGACGTGATCATGCCCGGGGTGAACGGCTGGGAGGTCTGCCAGCAGATCCGCCAGCATAGCCCCGTCCCGATCATCATGCTCACCGCGCTGGGGGATAGCGTAGACCGCATACGCGGGCTGGAGCTGGGCGCGGACGACTATCTGGTCAAGCCGTTCGGCTTCCAAGAGCTGTTGGCGCACGTCAAGGCCATGTTGCGCCGCGTGACGCTAGATACCCGCCCCGAAGCGCCCCTACGCATCTTGCGCGCCGACGCGATTGAGGTCAACTTGGCCGCTCATACCGTCACCCGCAACGGCGAGTTGGTGAAGCTGCGCCAGAAAGAGTACGACATCCTGGTGTTGCTGATGAGCAACGCGGACCGCGTGGTGACACGCAACGAGCTTTTTGACCGCGTCTGGGGCACGGACTGGCTGGGCGACACACGCACCTTAGACGTACACATGAGTTGGCTGCGCGCCAAGCTGGAAGACGATCCTTCCCACCCGCGCTACTTCCAAACCGTGCGTGGGGTCGGCTATCGTTTCGCCGAGCCGGTAGAAAAGGCGTACCCATGAAGCGCTTAGGGCGGTTAGGTCTGCAAGGCAAAATCTTGCTCGTCTTTACCTCGGTGACCTTTGTGGGTGGTCTGGCGCTCTTTTTGATGGCCGGCTGGCAGTTACAAAACGCCACCCTCCAATTTCGCCAACATGACGTGCAAACGGTGGCGCTGAACATGGCTAACGGCCTTTCGGAGCTGTTGGAAGAGGCTAACGATCACGAAGAAGATACCGCCGCCATGCTCCAACACGTGATCGAGCGCGGTCAAAACGAGCTGGGCATCACCTTCACCGTGTTGGACTTGCAACGGCGCGTGTTGGCGAGCACCTACTCCCCACGCCCGCCGATCTATTCCCCATTGCCGCTCACCGAAGAACTGCGCGCTGCTTTGCGCGGCCAAGTGGCGCACGAAGTCCGCGACGACGAAAACGGCGAGCCGCGCACTTACGCCGCCGTGCCGATCCTTTACGAAGGGAAGCAAGTGGGCGTGTTGCGCGCTTCCGCACCGATGGCCCCGGCTTATGACGAGGCGCGCGAAAAATGGTTAAACCTGGCCGCCGTCGTGCTGCCGATTGTGCTGCTTTCGGTGGCGACCAGTTTATGGCTTGGGCGCACGCTCACCCGCCCGATCCGCCAACTACATGCCTCCGCGTTGCACATCGCCAGCGGTGCGCTGGACGAGCGCGTCACGATCCGCAGCCAGGACGAGATCGGCCAACTGGCGGACGCCTTTAACTTCATGGCGGAACGGGTCAACGCGCTGATCGAGGCCCAGCGCAGTTTTGTTTCCTACGCCGCGCACGAGCTGCGCAACCCCCTGATGCGGCTCAAGTTGCGCGTGGAGGCTTTGCAGCGCGGCTCGCTGGAAGCCGGGCAGCGCGCCGCCTACCACAACGACCTGGCGTATGAGATCGAGCACATGACCACGCTCATCAACCAGCTTTTGGTCTTGGCGCGCCTGGACGAAGGCCGTCACAAAGCCGACCAGCCCCCCTCAGACACGGTCGCTTTTTTGCAAGATGTCGCCCGCACCTGGCGCATCCGCGCTCAAGGGGCCGGGCTGAACTTCCACGCCGAGCTGCCCGCCGAGCTGCCCGAAACGCCCGTCGCTATGAGCGATCTCCAGATCGTGCTGGACAATTTGCTGGAAAACGCGCTCAAGTACACGCCTGCCGGCGGAGAAGTGCGCTTGCGCGCTTGGGCTGCCACCGACGGCTTGCATCTGGCGGTGGAAGACACGGGCGAAGGCTTTGCACCCGAAGAACGCGAGATGATCTTCGAGCGCTTCGCCCGGCTGACGCGCGCCCGCGACCGCGAGGTGCCCGGCACCGGCTTGGGGTTGGCGATTGTGCGGGCCGTGCTAGAACAATACGACGGGGCAATCACTGCGCACAGTGACGGCCCCGACCGAGGCGCACGTTTTGAGGTGGTGTTGCCGCTTGGCCGCGAGCAAGCTCAGGCGGCGGGGCGCGCGTTGCTGCCAGAGGCGGCGCGTGCCATTGCGCGCGGGCGCGCCTGACGCGGCTTTTTGCGCGCGGCCTTCTTCACGCCGATGCGATAGCCCAACAGGATCACGGTCAGCAGCGCGCTGATCCCAAAGAGCGCGCGCATCCCTGGGTTGCTCGCGTCCGTGCCGGTGAGCAGGCCGTGCGCGGTGGCGAGGAGAAAGGCCACGTAACTGGTGCGGTGTAGCCGTTGCCAATTTTTGTGGCTGAAAAAACGCTTTTTCAGCGCAAAGCTGGGCGTCACCAGCAGCAAGACCCAAAAGGCAGAAACGCCCAAGCCGGTCGCAATCGGGCGATAGGGGCCGGTGAAGGGCACGAGCACGTCGCTGAGCGTGTAGGTGAAGTAGTTGTCAAAGAGCAACAACACCCCATGCCCCAGCGCGAAGAGCAGCCCCAGCCAAGAGATAGTCGCGTGTAACACCATCGAAAGCGGCCCGGGTGACCAGTCCTTAACCGCGCTGCTGCTCAGCGCCAAGCCCCACAGCACCGAAACGGTCAGCAGGATATAGGCGGTGATGCCCGCCGCGCGGATCATGTACCAAACCAGGTTCTCCTGGGTAAGCGAAAGGTGCGCAAATGCGCCCGTTTGGGCCAGCCACGCGACGGCCAAGCCGACCACCGCCACGCTGAAGACCAGCGAGAAAATATCCATCCAACGCGCGTCATCGTTCATCGGGAAAAGTCCTCCGTTGTGTGTTTAAGGCGTTTCAAAAGGCGGTGAGTAAGGCTCAAGAGGGTGGGCGGCAAGAGCATTGTTGCCCTTGCCGCCTTCACGTGGATCGGGAGCGGCTAGTCGTCTTCGCGTTCGTAGCGATCGTCGTTCTCATGCTCGTAGCGGTCGTCATCCTCATAGTAACCCCCGCTGCCGCCGCTGCTGCCGCTCCCACCAATGGAAAATGTGCCGGCGCTGGCGGCTGGTTGTTGGATCACAAACTGCGGGGCGGGCGCGTCGCGGGTGGGGATGTTGTAGACGGGCAGATTCTGGCAGTTGCCGCTGAGCGTGCCCACGTTGCGCGCCACCCAGGCCGAACTACCGTCCGGCAAGCCGATCACCGTCCATGTGCTTTCGGGGTTGATCCCGCCGACCACGTATTGTTCGCCGCGAAAGCCATAGTCCAGCACGCTGTAGCCGGTGCCCGGGCCGCTGCGCAAGTTCACCGAAGCCAGGTTGACGGTGAAGGTGCACTGGCCGATGGTGCTTGCGGTTGCGCCGCTGGTGGCCCCGCTGACGCCGCCGGTCTGCGCGGAAACTGGCGAGGGCGCGGAGGCGTCTTGCGTGGCGGTGAGTTCGGGCAAGGTGCTGACCAGCTCCGAAGGCAGCGCGGGCAACACTTGCACGTTGGCGAGCGTTTCGATGTTGGGGTCGTTGTTTAGCAGCGTGAAGTCATACGTGCCGCCTTCCACCACCAAGCTCATCCCGTCGAAGCTCGAACCGTTGAGCTGTGCGATCACGCGCCCCTCGGCGTCCACGACCTGCGCCGTGACTGGCGCGCCCGGGAAAGTCGCGCGGATCGTGCCCTCGCTGTCCTGCGGAATCTCGACGCGGGTCATTTGCGCGGGCGTGCTGGCCGTCAGCGGCAGATCGGCGGACTGGCGGGTGCTCAGCGGCTGGTCCGGGCTGCTGACCAACAGGGTTTCGCCCAGCGGGGTCAGCTCGGTTTGGGAGGTGACGGTGAGGTACGCTTCGGTCACCCCGGGCAGTCGCTCTGCCGAAAAGGTGTAAGGGCCGCCGTCCGGCGCGAGACGCAACTCGATCTCGTGCACGCGCGGGTCAAAGGTCTGGAAGACCACGTTACCTGCCGCGTCGGTCACCGTGACCACTGCGTCGTAAACTTCCAGCGAGACCACGCCGGTTGTTCCTGGCGCGGGGGAAACGACCACGTCCACGCCCGGGGTGGCGTCGTTGAGCACGATAGGTTGGCTGCCGCCCTGCGCGTTGGCGCTGGGCGCGTTGCCGAAAAGGGCGAACAGACTTGCCGCCACAAGGGCGACGGTCAGGCCAAGATTGCGAAGTGTGCGGTACATGTTTGCCTCTCCTTAGAAGATGCTACAGATGATGCCTACGATTTATGAATGCGCCGGGTGGGGCGCTGTGGGTTGTTCGAGTGGAACGAGCAGCCGCCGAAAGGCCTCGGTTGCCAACACGGCGCGGTCTTTGCGCACCACGAGCGCCGCTTGTTGCGGCTGGTGCAATATCCAGTTCAACCCCGCCTCGCTGCCCATCAGCACGAGCGTTTTGGCGTACCCTTCGGCCAGCGCGGCGTCCGGATGGACGACAGTGGCGCTGAGCACGTCGGTTTCGGCGGGCTGGCCGTTGCGCGGGTCGATCAAGTGGTGGCGGAGGCGGTCGCCTTGCCGCCAGCGGCGAAAGTCCACGCCGCTGGTCGCCACCGCGCAGTCGGTCACACAGATCGCGGCGAGCGGGGGTTGTTCGGCTTCTTCCCCCGGCTCGGCGATGCGGATCGTCCAGCCGGGTTGGCCCTGGGGCGCGCCGCGCGCGACCAAGTCCCCGCCGGCGTCCACCAAGCAGGGGCCGTAGGCGCTGAGCCGCTCGGCGATCTGTTCGGCTGCCCAGCCTTTGGCCGTGCCGCCCAAGTCGATCTTGGCGTTGGGCGGCAGCTTCACCAGCCGCCGCTTGCGCCGCACTTGGATTTCCGACCAAGCGGGCACGATGGGCGGGGCGGAAAACGTATCCTCCGAGCTTCCCACTCCGTCTTGCTGCGGAGTTGAGGGGGAAAAACCACGTCGAAAACTTTGAGTGTAACCAGCCGCCAGCAGAGCCGGAAGCACCAGAGGATTACACAAGCCGTTGGTAAGCTGCGCGGCGTAGCGCGCTTTTTGCAGCGCCTGGAAAAGGATCGCGCTCGTCTCGGTCCAGCGTCCGGCACGTGTGTTGAGACGGCTCAGCTCGCTTTGCGGACGGAAGCGGGAAAGCACCGCTTCGTACTCTTCCACCCAAGCGGGCACGCGCTGCAACACTTCCGCGCCGTCGGCCTCGCTTTCCAGCCAGACGTTGAAGCGCGAACCCATTGCCTCAAACGAGATCACGTACTGCTTCATCGGCGTGATGTCCTCGTGACGGGCGCTGGCGCGGGTGCGGCTTGCTGCGCAACCACCGGAGCAGGCGCGGCTTGTTGCACGACCACCGGCGCGGGCGGCGCGATTTGCACCGGCGCGGGTGGAGCGATCTGGACGGGCGCGCTTTGCACCGCCTGGGCAGGCGCGGCGGTAGGCTGTACGGTCACCGGCGCGATCTGCCCCGGGCGGCGCAGGATGACAATGCTCGGCGCGGCGGGCACCGGGTTGGCGGTGGCGGTCGCCTCGGACGTAACCGCCGCGTTGGTGGCGGTCGGGACGCTGTTTTGCAGGGTAAACGAGTCGGCGGGGGTGACGTTGGAGGTGGCTTGTTCCACCTGCGCCGCCTCGGGGGTGATTAACGCTGAGAAGGCCTGCTCATCGAGCATCGCCAGGCTTTGCGCGCCGATGATCGTGGCGAGCGTGCTGCCGGTGACCAGCGACATGCGGACGGCAAAGCGTTTGGTTGCGTTCAGTTTTGCTGCGGACATTGTGCTCTCTCCTTGACTTGACAAGCCCAAGGATAGAGCAGAGGGCGGGGGGATGTTTTAACAGTGCCTCAAATCTACCTTAAATGCACCTTAACTCGATCCGCTTATCCCGACACTCAAGGCAAGCGTCACGCCTTGCTTGCGTGGACAGGCGTTGGAGCACTTCATTTTCGCATCTGAATTATTAGCATTAGGTCGCATACCCATGGACGTAAAACTACTCGCAAACTCCTTGTCCTCTCAACCGCTCACAATCCCTCGCCCCAGGCCCGCCGCTGCCTCACGGATGAAAACACGCGCGCCCTCTCCGGCAAATTGGCCCAGTGCTCGGACGGCCTTGACCCACTGCTCCCGCTCACCACGCTTGAAAAGCCCCAGCCACTCTTCACGCGCCAGGAACTGCCCCAACTTCTCCTCGCTCTCAGCACCAGCCTGACGCAATAGCTCCAGCAACTTTTCGGAAAGCCACCACAACGTCACCTCGGCTGTGGCACAATAGCCGCTCGGGTAACGCTCCTCTTTGGCGATGAAACCGCGATCTTCCAGATAGCGCACCTCAGCACGACAAGCCAGCGCCGCATCTCGCAGCTTCTCCAGATCAAATTCCCGCTTCCCGAGCAACAGCGGTGCTTGATCAAGCGCGATCAGGGCGAACGCT
>JALSSH010000574.1 GCA_026984385.1 Ardenticatenia bacterium
TGACTGCCGAGCCAGTCTGGGCCAAGCTCAGCTCGCCGCACTACCACGCGGCAGCCGTAGACGGGTACGCGGTTTGGGCGGCGGACACGCTCGGCGCGACCGAGACGCGCCCGGTGCGGTTGAGTGTGCCGCAACAGGCCCATCCGGTCAACACCGGCGCGCCGCTGCCGGAAGGCACAAACGCGGTCATCATGGTAGAGCACACACAACCCCTCGGCGGGCCGCTGGGCCAGGAGACGGCTATCGAGATTCGCGCAGCGCTCGCGCCCTGGCAACACGTGCGCATGATGGGCGAAGACATGGTCGCCACCGAGTTGGTCTTGCCCGCCAACCACCTTTTGCGCCCGCACGACCTGGGCGCAATTGCCGGCTGCGGCCATGCGGATGTGATCGTGCGGCGGTGTCCGCGCGTGGCGCTCATCGCCACCGGCTCGGAGCTGGTCTCTCCGGACCAAACGCCCGCGCCCGGGCAGGTCATCGAGTACAACAGCTTGGTACTCGGCGCGCAAATCGAAGAGGCGGGCGGGCAGCTCGGCGAATATACGCGCTTGCCGGACGACCTGGACGCGATCCGCGCCGCGCTGGAGGCGTTCGCCCCGTCCCATGACCTGGTGTTGGTGCTTTCCGGCTCGTCGGCGGGCAGCCGAGACTACACCGCGCGCGCTGTGCAACAAAGCGGCCAACTGCTGGTGCACGGGATCGCGGTGCGCCCGGGGCATCCTGTGATTATGGGCATGGTAGCGGACGTGCCGGTGATCGGCGTGCCCGGCTATCCGGTCTCCGCCGCGCTGACCGGCGAGCTTTTCATCCGCCCGCTGATCGCGCGCTGGCTGGGGCAACCTGCGCCGCGCTACGAAAAGCTGCGCGCCACGCTGACCCGCAAGCTCGCTTCCCCCACCGGCGACGATGACTTTGTGCGCGTGACGGTCGGGCGTGTGGGCGAAAAAGTGCTCGCCACGCCTCTTTCTCGCGGGGCGGGGGTGATCACCTCGCTGGTGCGCGCGGACGGGTTGTTGCATGTGCCGCGTTTCAGCGAAGGAATGGATCGCGGCGCCGAGGTGGAAATTTTGCTCTACCGCACGCCCGAAGAGATCGCGCGGACGGTGGTGGCGGTCGGCAGCCACGACCCGATGCTGGACTTGCTGGGGCAGTTCCTGGCCGTGCGTTTCCCGGGCTATCGGTTGGCTTCGGCCAACGTGGGCAGCTTGGGCGGGCTGGTCGCGCAAAAACGCGGCGAAGCGCACCTTTCCGGCACGCACCTGATCGACCCGCAAAGCGGCGAATATAATCTGCCGTATATCCGCCGCGTGTTGGGCGAGCTGCCGGTGCGCGTGGTGACCTTTGTCCACCGCGAACAGGGCCTGATCGTGGCGGCGGGCAACCCTTTGGGCATCCGTTCGCTGGACGATCTGCCGCGCTGCCGCTACGTGAACCGTCAACGGGGCGCGGGAACGCGCGTGTTGTTGGACTACGAGTTGGAGCGGCGCGGCATAGACCCCGGCCAGATCGAAG
>JALSSH010000575.1 GCA_026984385.1 Ardenticatenia bacterium
CAGGAAGCCGCTCAGAATGGCGAGGGCGTGGAAGGCGCGATCCAGGCATTGGACGCGCTGGGGATGGAGGCAAACGCGGCCTACGATCTGCGCGAAAATATCCTCAAGGGCATTGCATAGCGACAGCGGCAAAGCGCGCTGTTAGAGACTGAAGGAGAAAAAGACTGATGCCACGCATTATTGACGTAGTCTCACACGTAAACGTGATGGACGACGAGCTGGTTTGGCGCGAACCCCAAGAAGGGGACGGCGACTTTCGGCTCGGCTCGCAGGTGATCGTGCAAGAAAGCCAGGTGGCGATCTTTGTGCGCCAAGGGCAGGTGCTTGACGCGCTCGGCCCGGGGTCGCACACGCTCAGCACGGCCAATCTGCCGATCCTCTCCGGCTTGGTGGGCTTGGTGACCGGCGGGCGAAACCCCTTCACCGCCGATCTGTACTTTGTGAACCTCAAGGACATGCCGCAAGTGCCTTGGGGCACGAACCCGCCTATCGTGCTGGAAACGCCCGGGAAGGGTGTGGGCGTGGTGCTGCTGATCACGCACGGCGTGATCGATATCGGCATCGAGGACCCGGTGCGCTTCCTGAAGCAGTACGGCGTCGGCAAGGCGGTTGTGCGCTTGGCGGACATCCGCGACCGCATCCAAACGATGCTGCTGGGAGAGTTGGCCGGGTTGCTTTCTTCCTCCGGCGCGAAAAGCATTATGGAAGCCAACCAATTGTTGCAAGACCTGGAAGGCGCGGCACTGGCAAAGCTCAACGAGCAGTTCGCCGCGATTGGAATGCGCATCAAGGCCTTTGAGGCCAAGCCTTTTACCGCTAAGGACGTTTCTACCGAAGAGCTGCGCAACTATGTGGACTTTGAGACCTGGGAGCGTATCCGCCGCTTGGAGGTGGCGGACGCGGCGGCCAGCAATCAGGGCGCGGGCGGCGCGCTGGCAAGCGCGGGCGTGGGGCTGGGCGTCGGGCAACAAGTCGGCGCGGCGATGAACCCGGAACAAGCCGCCTTGCAACAGCAGCAGCAAATGATGATGATGCAAATGATGCAGCAGATGATGCAACAGCAAGGGCAGGGCGGCCAGGCCCAACAAGCCGCGACGCCCAGCACGCCGAAGACGGCGGAGGAGATCCGCGCTTTCCTGGACCAGCTCGACGCGCGTTTGATGGCGGGCGAGGTTTCCGAGAAGATTTACGAGCGTCTCTATGCCAAGTGGGAAGCTCGGCTCAAGGAACTCAGCGGCGACGAATAGATCGCCGTTTGGTGGGGCGTGTGCGGTTGTGAACGCTGGGCGCGCCGCCGTGCGCTGTAAAGCGCACTACGCGCAGCTTTCGCTGCGCGTCAGCCGCGCTCATGTAGCTTAACAAATTAATACGGTAAAGAGGTAAAATGAGAGGAGGAGGTGAAAAAGCCATGCCAGCTTCTCTCAAACTTAACTTAACAGCGGAACAACGCGAAGAGCTTGAACAGATACGGGACCACCATCCGAAGACCTATATGCGCGAGCGTGCGGCAGC
>JALSSH010000576.1 GCA_026984385.1 Ardenticatenia bacterium
AGCGCGGCAGGTTGAAGAAGGTGGCCGGTGACGTGACATCGTACACCAACGCCGCCGCCAGCACGCCCGCGTAAAACTGGTCGCGGAACGCGCTAAACCGATCCTGTCCGGCCACGTCCCAGATCGAAAGGCGAATTTCGCGCGCGCCCAATTTCACTTGCTTGATCTGGAAGTCCACGCCGATAGTCAGGATGCGCGACTCTTCAAATTTTCCCTCGCAGTAGCGGCGTACCAGGCTGGTTTTGCCTACGTTGCCGTCCCCTACGAGAACGACCTTGTAGAGGGGTGATTCACTCACGCCACGATGCTCCTCACACCACCGCTTTGCCGCTAAGTATAGCACAAGCGCTCAAGGCGTGCGGGGCAAAACGTCCCAAATCCTCTACTTCTGCCGGTCTTCCTCGGCGTCTTCGTTGAAGGGGCATCTGCGCCCTCCTCGCGCAAAGTTGAAAACTTGCAGCAGCGGCGCTAGTATTGGCCTCAACGTTCTTTCGCACGACTCACACAGCACAAAGGGGGGACAAGCTATGCCACCCCAAGGGGGAAACCAGGGCGCGGTGCTCCAAACCCGTGCCACCCCATCGTGGCCTGCTTCAGGCACTGCATACTACCTCGTGGCCCTGGCAATCGCGTTGATCGGCTTTGTGCTGCGTGCCTGGAATCTTGCAAGCGCCGACCCTTGGGCCGACGAGGTGCTGACCGCTTACCGTGCCCAAGCCCCCTTGAACGACGCGATCCACTCGATCTTGAGCGCCGGTAATCAAGTGCCGCTCTACTACGCCATGATGCGCGTGTTGCCGCATAACAGCGTGGCCATGTTGCGCTGGCCCGCCGTTTTTTTCGGCGCGCTGGGCATCTTGACGCTGATCCACGCCGTCACCGTGCTTTTTGACAACGCCGCGCTGGGTTTGCAAGCCGGGGCCTTGTTGGCCGTCAACCCGCTACATGTGATCCTCTCGCGCACGGCTCGCTTTTATACATGGCTTTTTTTGCTGGGCGTGTTGATCACGTTTTGCTTTGTGCTGCTTTTGCGCCGCCCCCAATCGCGCCGCCTGTGGTGGGCTTTCGGCGTGCTGACGCTGGTCGCCGACTTGACGCATTACACCGCTTTTGGGCTGGGGGCGTCCCAACTCTTGTTGTTGCTGCTTTTTTATCGCCAGCAACGCGCCTTGTTGCGCCGCTGGTTCATCACCCAATTTTTCGCCACGCTGCCCGCCGCGCTTTGGGGCATAGCCGCCACGCTGAGCGCTTCTTCCGGCGGCAACAACCCGCCCCCCAGCCCCCAACTGTTTGACCTGCCCGTGAGTTTTCTCAACGTGTTGATGGGCTACGGCGGCGAGCGCCAATGGGTGTTCTTGCCCGGGATTGTCGTCGCAACCTTGGGGTTGGTCTGGGGGCTGCGCGCCGTCGGAAAGATGCGCGCCCGCCAGCCGGAAATGCTGTATTGGCCGCTGTTGGCCGCCATCCCCATCTTGACCCTGTTTGTCGTTTCCATTGTGCTTTTCGCCAA
>JALSSH010000577.1 GCA_026984385.1 Ardenticatenia bacterium
CAGATCGCGCGGCAGGAGTGGGGCGCGCTGGAAACAACACTGCTTCGCCTGACCGCACGCGCGCCGAATGACGCCGAGGCGTTTTATTGGCTGGGGCTGTTGCTTGCGCCCAACGATACGGCGCGAGCAGCGGATTATTTGACGCAGGCGGCGCGCGATCCGCGTTGGGCACAAGCGGCGGAACGTGTGCGCCAGGCCCTGAGCGTATACGCCACTGCTCCCTCCACCGACGCCCATACCTATTTGGGGGCGGTGTTGGTGGAGCTGGGCGAATGGGCCTTTGCGGAGCGCGCCTTTTCGTTGGCGCTGGAGGCGAACGCGGTCAACCCGCACGCGCTGGCCTATCGCGGCTATGTGCGCGACCGCCAAGGCGTGGACGGGCTGGACGATTTGCAGGCGGCGCGCGCTATGTCCCCCAATGACCCGTTGATCGCGTATCTGCTGGGGCTGCACTGGCGCTTGGCCGAGGAAGAAGAGACCGCGCGAGACGCTTTTTTGCAAGCCTTCACGCTGGACCCTACCAATCCGGCCTTGGCGGTGGAAGTGGCGACCTCGTTTTGGCAACTGGGCGAGCTGGCCGAAGCGGAAAGCTGGTTTTTGCGTGCGTTGGAGATCGCGCCGGACGATCCGCGTTGGGTGGCGGCGTTGGCTGCCTTTTATGCGGACACCGGTTTTCATCTGGAAGCGGGCGGACGAGATTTTGTCGAGCAGGCCGCCGCGCGTTTCCCTGAAGACGCGGACGTGCAGGCCAGCTTGGGCGCGCTGTATTTGCAGGTGGGCGAGATCGCCCGTGCGTATGAGGCGCTCAACCGTGCGATGAGCCTGGGCGGCGAGCAGCCGCGCGTGCGCTACTATTTCGGCGCGGTGTTGGAGCGGCGCGGGGAAGCCGAAGGCGCGGCGAGCGCTTATCGCTATGTGGTGGAACAGCTCGGCGCGGAACACGGCTTTGGGCTTTTGGCGGCGCGCGCTTTGCGGCGGCTGGGCGTGTTTCCGTCGCCGTAACGCGGCCCGGGCGGTGGTTTTGGCGGTTCAAGCGCGGCACGCTCCGTGTTAGAATGCGAACATCGGCAAAATGAATGCGGACGCGCGCGAGGACGGTTGCGATGGTGTGGCGCTGGGGCGTTTTGGGGACGATGCTTGTGTTGGCGCTGGGGCTGGTGACACCGCAGGGGGCGGCGTGGGGCGGTGGCACGCCGACCCCCACCATGTCGGCGAACGTCTTTTTTCAGGACGACTTCGCCACCTATAGCGGGCGCTGGGAACAGCGCCAAACGCCCAAAGCCTCGGCGCGCTATCAAGAGGGTGCGCTGGTGTTGCGGGTCGTTTCCCCGGGGGCCAGTGTGTGGTCTGTGCCGGATTTTGCGCTGGCGCTGGAGCGCTACACGCTGCAAACGCGCGTTACC
The DNA here is from genome assembly GCA_026984385.1 of Ardenticatenia bacterium. GTDB lineage: Bacteria > Chloroflexota > Anaerolineae > Aggregatilineales > Aggregatilineaceae > JALSSH01. The sequence goes on from JALSSH010000577.1 coordinate 1,404, forward strand.
GTGCGCGCCGAAAGCGACGACGCAGCGGTCGGCTATCTCTTCGGCTATGCGGAAGACGCGCCTTTTTGGGCGTTTTTGGTCAACCCGAAGGGGGAGTGGCAGGTGTTGCGCCGCGAGGGAAAGCGTTGGCGGGATGTGACGCCCCAAGACGCCGAGCCTGCCGACCGCGATCCGCAGGAGATGACCTTGGAGCTGCGCGCGGATGTGCGCCCTGACACCGTGACCTTTTGGGTGGACGGCCAGCGCCTGGGCGAGTTGCGGATCGAAGCAGACGCTTGGCGAGGGACGGGCTTTGGCTTGATCGCGCGGGCGGGGCATGGGGAGGTGGAAGCGCGTTTTGAGGTGATCCATGTGCGCGCACTGGTGGATGAAAATACGGACGGAAGCGATGTTGAGGTAGGTGAACGTGGCCGAACAGATTGAGACGTTTTATCGCGTGCCGAGCCAACCCCAAAGCGCACGAGCGGGGCTTGCCGCGTTAACTTGGCGGCTGATGCGTGCGCATTTTGCGCTGATGGGGCTTTTGCTGTTCGGGGCGGCTTTGGCGCTGGGCGCGTATTTGTATTCGCTGGAGTTTTCGCGGGTGGAGCTTTCCGCCACGTTGCGTTTGAGGCGCAGCGGCGACCTTTACACGCCCACCATGCAACAGCAAGTGGCCGCGTTGTTGGCGTTGGCCTTGGCGGCGCTGGTGCAATTCCGCGCCGCGCACCGCTTGAGCGTGCGGCAGCGGGGCGGTTTGTGGTCGGTGCGGCTTTCTGCGCTGATGGTGCTAGTCGGCTTGCCGCTCGGCGTGGGGTTGTGGGTGCTTTCCGGCGCAAGCACGACGCGCGTGGGCTTGGCACGGCAGGCGTTGCAAGAAATGGCGCTGCCGGTGCGTGTGGCGGCGGGCTTGTTGGTGTTCCAAGCGTTGCTGGGCGCTTGGTACGAGTTGGCGCTCTTTTGGCCTTCGGTGCGCCGATTTTTCTGGGCGGAGCGGGCTTTTGAGGATGTGTTGTTGGCGCGTGCGCGGAAGGCGGCTTTGGTGTTGTGGGCTGTGGTGTTGCTCGGGCTGGGGGTAACGCTTGGCGTGCTCACCGACTGGCTTTATGAGCTACCCGTGCCCCACCCCGCGCCCGATGAGCTGCTTTACGCCAGCACGTTCGACGCTTTTAACGACGAGTGGGATATTTTCCCCGGACGCGATTCGGCGCAGATCGTGGCGTTGGGCGAACTCGATCCAGAGCTGGCCGCACAAGCCGTAGGCTGGTTGGATGGCGCGGTTCTGCAGGTGAAGTACGGCTCGGGCGCGTCTGAAGAGGTGATCTGGTCGGCGTTGAACCGCAAGTTCAGCGACTTTGACTTGCGCGTGACGGCCCAACTCGCCGAAGGGCCGGACGACCAAAACCAATTCGGCGTGATCTTCCGCTACCGCGATCCGGACAACTTCTATATTTTCCGCATCACGGCGGACGGTTACTACTCGCTGGTGAAAGTGCAAGACGGCGTGCAGGAGAAGATCAGCGATTGGGGCATTTCGGAGGCGATCCGGCAGGGCAACGCGCCTAACGTGATCCGCGTGGTGGGGCAGGGTGAGACGTTCCGCTTTTATGTGAACGGCGAGCCGTTGCCGTTGTGTTTGCGCGGGGAAAACGAAACCAGCATGTGGGCTACATGGGAGGGGCCGGGCGTGTGCTATACGGACGAGCCGCGCTTGCTTTTCCGAGACGGGACGTTTGCGCAGGGGAAGATCGCGTTGGCGGCGGGCACGATTGACGGTAGCGCGGTGAGCGTGCTTTTTGACGACGTGGTGATTGTCGGGCCTGCGCAGGACGCGATGGCGATCTCCTCAACATCGGCCCCCTCAACGCAGATGCAGGAGTGAGCGTAAAAATGCGCGTGTATGTGGAGTCGGTCGGCTGTCGGCTGAACCAAAGCGAGATCGAGACGTTGGCGCGACAATTCCGCGCGCTCGGGCATGAGCTGGTGCATGAGGCGGCGGAAGCGGATTTGTGCGTGGTGAACACGTGTGCGGTCACGGGCGAGGCGGCACGTTCCAGCCGCAACCTGATCCGCCGCTTGCACCGAGCCAGCCCGCAAGCGGAGATCGTGGCGACGGGGTGTTATGCGCACCTTGCCCCGCAGCGAGTGGGCGCGCTGGAAGGCGTGGGGCGCGTGGTGAACAACGAGGACAAGGAGCGTTTGGTCGCGTTGGTGACCGGCGCGGACGTTCCCGCCGAGCTTTACGAGCGCGAGCCGCTGATGCGGGAGTTTTTCCCCGGGGCGTTGGGGCGCACGCGCGCATTTGTTAAGGTGCAGGACGGCTGTAACAACCGCTGCACGTTTTGCGTCACCACGCTGGCACGCGGGCGAGCGCGCAGCCGTCCGCAGACGGAGATTGTGCAAGAGATTCGCGCGTTGGTGGCGCAGGGTTACCGCGAGGTGGTGTTGACGGGCGTCAATCTCAGCTCCTACGGGCACGATTGGAAGGATCGGCAGGGGCTGGCGAAGCTGGTAGGCGCGATCTTGGCGGAAACCGACGTGCCGCGCTTGCGTCTTTCTTCGCTAGAGCCTTGGAATTTGTCGGCGGAGTTCTTCGCACTGTGGGAAAATCCGCGTTTGTGTCGGCATCTGCACTTGCCGCTGCAGAGCGGCTGTGACGCCACGCTGCGGCGCATGGCGCGGCGCAGCTCGCGGGCGGAATTTCGCGCGTTGGTCGAAGCGGCGCGGGCGCGCATTCCGGATGTGGCGATCAGCACGGATATTATCGTGGGCTTCCCGGGCGAAAGCGATGCGGAGTTCGAAGAGAGCTACGCTTTTGCGCGTGAGATGGACTTTATGAAGCTGCACGTTTTTCGCTATTCGCCGCGTGAGGGGACGGTGGCGGCGCGGTTGCCGGATCGCGTGACGGTGGAAGTTGCGAAAGCACGCAGCGCGCGCATGTTGGCGCTTTCTGAGGAGGGCGCGCGGCGTTATCACGCGCGTTTTTTGGGGCGGGAGGTGAACGTGCTCTGGGAGCAGGTGAGCGGCGCTTCGGAGGCGGGCTTCCACAACGTGGGGCTGACGGATACTTATATACGGGTGGAGATGGACGCACCGCGTGCGCTGACCAACCAAATCGAGCGGGTGCGGCTGGTGGGGTTGACGGAGCGCGGAATGCGCGCAGTCGCGTTGACCGAGCGGGCGGGGGCGACCTAGCCGCCGCGCGTGCCACGATTGCGGCACGCGCGGCGACGTCGCCCGCCCCCGTGCGGCGCGCACGTCGCCCAGCGCTGGCGCGCTGACCTCGCGCGCGCCACCTTGTGCGTTGGCGAGCGTGTGGGCGGGTTGGGGCGTGGCTCTGCTATAATGCGTGGTGAGGAAAGGATGGAAACAGGATGCACCCAAAAGAACAGATCACCCAAGACCTCAAAGCGGCGATGAAGGCCGGCGACACGCAAAAACGCGGCGTGTTGCGTTTGATGCTGGCGGCTTTTAAGCAAGCGGAGGTAGATCGGCAAAAGGAGCTTTCGGCGGAAGACGCGCTGGCGATCTTGATGACCGAGGCCAAAAAGCGCCGTGAGGCTATCGAGGAGATGGAGAAGGCCGGGCGTGAAGAGCTGGCGGCCCAGGAGCGTTACGAGCTTTCCGTGATCGAGGCGTACTTGCCGCAGCAGATGAGCCGCGAGGAGATCGAGCAGCTCGTGCGGGAAGTGATCGCGGAAGTGGGCGCGACCACGCCGAAAGATATGGGGCGCGTGATGAAGGCGATCATGCCGCGCGTCAAGGGCAAGGCGGACGGTAAATTGGTCAACGGCATTGTGCGCGAGTTGCTCCGTTAGTGCGTTTTCCGCAGTCCGGAGCTTGGGGCGCGGGTGCGCGTTCACGGTTGGCAGAGTGGCAGGGGGCGGCGATGGTATCCGCCGGTCGTGTAATCGGAAAACAACCCGGGGCGTTTGCGCGCGGTTTGCAGCGCGGCGTGTATGGACTGCTTTTCGTCACCTTTGTGCTCAGTGGGGCGCTGATCGTCTCTTCGGACGTGCTGATGCCTTCGCGGAGCAAGGTGGAGCTGAAAGTTGGCGATGTCGCCCCGCGCGATCTGCTTGCTCCGCGCAGCCTGAAGTATGAAAGCGAGGTGCTGACCCAAGCCAAGCGGGAAGCCGAGATGGCGCGCGTGCGCCCGATCTACGATCCGCCCGACCCCAACGTGAAGAGCGCTCAATTGCAGTTGGCGCGCCAGATTCTCGACTACATCGAGAACGTATTGCACGATGACTTTGCCACGCCGGAGCAAAAGAAAGCCGATTTGCGCGCGATCACCGAGGTGCATTTGAGCGACGATGTGATCGACGCACTGGTGAACATTCAGGACGAGACCGCCTGGCAGCGCATTGACGAGCAGGTGATGCGGCTTTTGGAGCGCGTGATGAGCGACGAAGTGCGCGAAGACACGCTCCAAGCCGAACGCGACGATCTGCGCAACCGCATCAGCGCCAGTTTTAGCGAGGCGGAAGTGCAGATCATCACGGACATTGTGGACGATCTGTTGCGGGTGAACGCCTTTTACAACGAGGAGCTGACGCATCAGGCGCAGCTCGAAGCGGCGGAGCGCGTGCCAACCGAGGTGCGCACGTTTGCCAAGGGGCAGATGATCATCCGCGCCGGAGAGATCGCCACCGAAGCGCATATCGAGGCGCTGGAACAGTTCGGGCTGTTGCAGGGCACGCAGCGTAAGATCGAAGGGTTGCTCGGCGGCGTGGTGCTGATGGCGTTGGTCGCGCTGGTCGGCGGGGTGTATATCCGCGCCTTTCATCCCAAGATTTACGCCGAACCCTCGTTCTTGACGCTGTTGGCGGTGTTGTTTTTGTTGTTTCTGTTGGGGACGCGCCTGCTCAACGCGGAAAACCGCGTGCAGCCCTACTACTATCCGGCGGCGGCGTTGGCTTTTTTGGTGATGACGTTGGCCGGCCCGCAACTGGCGATTTTAGTGGCAGCGCTGTTGGCGTTGACGGCGGGGTTTGTGCTCGGGCGCTCGTTAGAGTTCGCCACGCTGATTGTGCTCGGGAGCACGGTGGGCGTTTTGAGCCTGGGGCGCACCGAGCGGCTGAACGCTTATTTTCGGGCGGGCGGTTTGGTCAGCGTGACGGGCGTTTTGGTGGCGGTGTTCTTCGCGTTGGGGCGGGACGACGCGCCGTCCTCGATGGTGGTGGTGGCACAGGTGTTCGGCGCGCTGGCAAACGGTGTGCTTTCGGCGGGTGTGGCGTTGGTGGGGCTGTATGTGCTCAGCAACGTGTTGAACATCCCCACCAGTTTGAAGCTGGTCGAGCTGCAACAACCCAATCATCCGCTGTTGCAGCGGCTGTTGCGCGAGGCACCCGGGACGTATCAGCACAGTTTGCAGGTGGCGAACTTGGCGGAACTCGGCGCGCAACGCATCGGCGCAAACGGCGCGTTGGTGCGCGTGGCGGCGATGTACCACGACGTGGGGAAAATCCTCAACCCACACTTTTTCGTGGAAAACCAGGCCGACGGCGCGAACCCGCATGATATTCTGGACGACCCTTGGCAGAGCGCCAAGATCATCTTGGGGCATGTGACCGAAGGGGAACGTTTGGCGCGGCGCTATCGGCTGCCCAGCCGTGTGCGCGACTTCATTTTGGAGCATCACGGCACAACGCAGGTGATGTACTTTTATCGCAAAGCGTTGGAACGCGCCGAGAAAACCGGCCAGAACGTGCGCATTGAGGACTTTACCTATCCGGGGCCGCGTCCACAGTCCCGCGAGACGGCGATCTTGATGTTGGCGGACGGGTGCGAGAGCAGCGTGCGGGCACGTCGTC
>JALSSH010000578.1 GCA_026984385.1 Ardenticatenia bacterium
GTGGCAGACGCTGCACGAACGCTTTGCGGACGCGCTGGACGCGGAAGCCGATAACGCGCTGATGGAGGGCGCGCTGCGGGCGATGGTCGCTTCCATTGGCGATCCACACACCGAATATATGGACCCGGAAACTTTCGCGCGCGTCAACGAAAGCATGAGCGGCGAATACGAGGGCATCGGCGCAACCGTGCGCCAAAATGAGGAAACCGGCGGGTTGGAGCTGGTCTCGATCTTCGAAGGCTCGCCGGCGGAAAAAGCCGGTTTGCGCCCGGGGGACCAGATCGTGATGGTCGAGGGGCAAGACGTCACGCAGATGACCCAAGACGAGATCATCGCGTTGGTGCGCGGGCCGGCCAATACGCCGGTGCGGCTGGGCATTTTGCGCCCGGGCGTGGACGAAATCCTCAAGTTTGAGGTGGTGCGCGCGCGTATCTCCGTTCCTTCGGTGCGCGCCGAGCTGCTCGAACCCGGCATCGGCTATATTCGCTTGGCCCAGTTTGAGTTCAACACAGACGCCCAGTTGCGCGAAGCGCTCCAGAAGCTGGACGTAAACCATCTCGACGGGTTGATCTTGGACGTGCGCGGTGACCCGGGCGGTTACCTGACCACCGCGATCCAAGTCGCCAGCGAGTTTATCCCCGAGGGCGCGATCCTGATCGAGCGCAGCCCGGATGAGGAGATCGTGCATGAGGCGTTAGGCAACCCCACCGCGCCGAATGTGCCGTTGGTGGTGTTGGTCGACCAGGGCAGCGCCAGCGCGTCGGAGCTGATCGCGGGCGCTTTCCAAGACCACGAGCGCGCGACCATTGTGGGCATGCCCACCTTCGGCAAAGGCTCGGTGCAAACTTGGCGCACGCTTTCCAACGGCGGCGGCATCCGCATCACCATCTCGCGCTGGTACACGCCCAACGGGCGTTCGGTGAGCGAAGTGGGCATCCAACCGGACGTGCTCGTGCCCTACGATCCGGAGCAGACTTACGACGATGAGCGGCTGGACAACCAGATCGTGGCGGCGATGGAAGTGCTCAAGGGCACGTACACGCCGCAGCCCACACCGCAGCCTACCGCTGGAGACGCGGCTACGGTTACGCCGACGCCGTAGGTGGGGCTTGTGGGCGGAGGGCGCTTCTAGCGCAGTTTTTAGCCGCGTCTTATGCGCTTCTAACTGCTCGCGGCTACACTTTGAGGGAACTTGAGTACCCGACGCAGCATCTATGCGCGGCCTGGACGGAGGAGCGAGCATGTTTTTCTACGACCCGACCTATCTTCTGATGGTCTTTTTGCCCACGCTGGTGATCACCGGCCTGGCACAAATGTGGGTGCGCAACGCCTACAGCAAATGGGCCGCTGTGCGCAACAGTCGCGGCGTAACGGGTCAACAAACCGCCCAAATCCTGATGGAGCGCGGCTTGGTGCAGACGGTGGGGCTGGATATGGTCGGCGGCGAGCTTTCCGACCACTACGACCCGCGCAGCGGCGTGGTACGGCTTTCGGCGGGCGTGGCGCGC
>JALSSH010000579.1 GCA_026984385.1 Ardenticatenia bacterium
TTGAACCGCTCGCACGCATCGCGCCGGACTATCCGGACACCACCTTCGCCATTGTCAACGTGGTGGTGGACCAGCCCAACGTCGTCTCGATCCTCTTCGACGAGCACACCGGCTCGTTTTTGGCGGGGGCGTTGGCGGGCTTGGTGACCAATGACGACACCATCGAGCAGACCAACCCCGAAAACGTGATCGGCGTCATCGGCGGCGTCAAGTCCAGCGGCATTGACGTTTTCCTCTACGGCTATCTGCAAGGCGCTTGCGCCACCAACCCCGACGTTGACGTGTTGATGGCCTACTCCAACGACTTCGGCGACCCGGCCAAGGGTAAGGAAATGGCCCTGGCGATGTACGAGCAGGGCGCGGACGTGATCTTCCAGGTGGCCGGTGGCACGGGCGCGGGCGTGATCGAAGCAGCCAAAGAAAAGAACTTCTTCGCTATCGGCGTGGACAGCGACCAGGACTACATGGCCCCGGGCAACGTGCTTACCTCCATGCTCAAGCGCGTGGACGTGGCCGTGTATAACACCATCGAGAAGGGCGTCAACGGCGAGTTGGAAGGCGGCACGGTGCTTCAGTACGGCTTGGCCGAAGGCGGCGTAGGCCTCAGCGAGATGAAGTACACCCGTCACATCATCCCGCGCGCCTACCTGGACCAGATCAAAGAATTTGAACAGCAAATCCTGGACGGCGAGCTGGAAGTGGTCGACATCCGCACGCTGGACGAGGACACCTTCGCCATCGTTGACGAAAACCCGACCTGCGAGGGTGTGGAGCAGCTTAAAGCGGCTTTGGCCGGATAGTTTCTGTGCGCATCGCGCATAGGGAAAGCGTAGGGGCGCCACACGCGCCCCTACGCCTGTGTGCTGCATTAACCGATAGGAAGAACGATGCCCTACTTGCGCATGGTTGGCATCACCAAATATTTCCCCGGGGTGGTCGCCAACGACAACATCACCTTTGAGGTGGAAGAAGGCGAAATTCACGCCCTGGTCGGCGAAAACGGCGCGGGCAAGTCCACGTTGATGAAAATCCTTTACGGCATGGAAAAGCCCGACGCCGGACAAATTTACCTCAACGACCAACCCGTGAACATCCCCAACCCCCAAACCGCGATCCAACTGGGGATCGATATGGTGCACCAGCACTTCCAACTCGTCCCCTCCTTGACGGTGGCCGAAAACGTGACGCTGGGCTACGAGCCGCATCATGGGCCGTTTATTGACCGCCGACTCACCGACCAGCGCGTGCGCGAGCTTTCCGAGCGCTTCGGGCTGCTCGTGGAGCCGGACGCAGTGGTGGCCGACCTTTCCGTCGGAGAACAGCAGCGCGTCGAAATCCTCAAATTGCTCTATCGGGACGCGCGACTGCTTATTTTGGACGAGCCTTCCGCCGTGCTGACCCCCCAAGAGGTCGAAGACCTCTTCGAGGTGTTGCGCCGTTTGGTGGAAACGGGCCGCACGGCGATCTTTATTACGCACAAGCTGCGTGAGGTGATGGCGATCTGTGACCGCGCCACCGTGCTCCGACGCGGGCGCGTGGTCGGCACGGTGCGCGTGGACGAAACCGAGCCGGAAACCATCGCCCGTATGATGGTCGGGCGCGAGCTGGCCCCCATCCGTCGTGGTGAGCCGCTCCGCGAACCGCCCAAACCGCGCCTGATCGTCCGCGATCTGCACGTCAGCGACGACCGAGGCTTGCCCGCCGTGCAGGGGATCAGCTTCCGCGTGGGAGCTGGCGAGATCGTGGGCTTGGCGGGCGTGGAGGGCAACGGCCAACGCGAGTTGATCGAGGCGTTGGTCGGCTTGCGCAAGCCGGAGGGCGGCGATGTGGTGCTCGGCGACGAGGTGGTGACCGAAGCGGCGAACCGCAAACGGCGCGACTTGGGCATGGCGATCATCCCCGAAGACCGCAACCGCCAGGGGCTTAGTGCCGAGTCCACCCTGACCGAAAATTTGGTCTCCACGCGCTATCACAAGCCGCCGTTTTCACGCTGGGGCTTTTTGCGCGTCGGCGAGATGCGCGCTTTTGCTTTGCGCGCCATTCGCCAATTCGATATTCGCGTGCGCGGCCCCAACGTGCGCGTGCGCACACTTTCCGGCGGCAACGCGCAAAAGGTGGTCGTGGCGCGCGAGCTGGCCGAAGTCCCGCAGTTGCTCATCGCGGCGCAGCCCACGCGCGGGTTGGACGTGGGCGCGACGCAATTTGTGCACAGCGAGCTTTTGCACTTGCGCGCGGCGGGCACGGCTATTTTGCTCATCTCGGCGGACTTGGACGAGTTGCTGGCGCTGGCGGATCGCTTCTTGGTGATCTTTGAGGGGCGCTTGGTGGGCGAGCTGATGCCCATTGAGGCCACGCGCGAGCGTTTGGGTATCTTGATGACCGGACGTAGCGAGCAGGGGCGATAAATGGTCGGACAACGCACCCCCCTTCCCTATTGGTATGTCGCGCCGTTTTTGGGCGGCGCGGGCAATGTATGGTGGGGCGTGTTGCTCTGGGCGCTGGCGGGCGCGCTGATCACCGCCGCGCTGGTGCGCACACGCAACCGCAGCTTGGCCCTGGGCGCGCTGGTCGGCGCGCTGGCGGGCGGTGTGGGCGGCATCCTGCTTCTTTCGCCGCTCTGGTTTGCGCTGATCCCGCTTTTGGAGCGACGCTGCGAGGCTTGCGGCGCGCTGACTTCCCCAACCGCTGCGGTCTGCCCGCGTTGCGGCCACGACTTCACCGACGCGGCTTGGGCGGACTGGCTGGTCAACGCGCTCAACCACACCGCACGGGTGATCATCACGCTGGAAATGGCCTTGATCGTGGGCGGGCTGGTCTTGGAGCTTTCCGGCAAAGACGCGCTGGATACTTACCGCGTGCTTTTTGAGTGGGGCTTGGGCACACAACGCGCCCGCGCCAACTCGCTTTTGGCCGCCACGCCGCTTATCTTCACCGGCTTGGGCACAGCGCTTGCGTTTCGCGCGGGCATCTTCAACGTGGGCGTGGAAGGCTCGCTGTATATGGGCGCGCTGGCGGCGGCCTGGGTCGGCTTCACGTTTACCGCGCTGCCCGGGCTGGCGCTGATCACGCTGGCTTTTGTGGCTGCGGGGATCGCCGGTGGCATCTGGGGGCTTATCCCGGGCTATCTGAAGGCGCGTTTGCGCGTGGACGAGGTGGTCACGACCATTATGCTCAATTACGTAGCCATCGAGTTCACTAGCTATATGGTGCAAAGCGGGCCGTTTTTTGTGCCCGGGCTGGCAAACGCCATGTCGCCCACGATAGCCGAGCAGGCGCGCTTGCCGCGTTTGGTGGCGCGCTCGCAATTCAACAGCAGCTTTTTTGTGGCGCTGGCGTGTGTGGTGGTCGTCATTATCCTGATGCAGCGCACCAAGCTGGGCTATGAGCTGCGCTTGACGGGCGACAACTCGCTTTTTGCGCGTTGGTCGGGCGTGCTGGTCGGCGCCACGATCCTTCGCGTGATGTTCCTCAGCGGGCTATTCGGCGGGCTGGCAGGGGCCGGACAGGTGCTGGGCGTGCATTACAACTTCACGGCGCGCTTTTCGCGCGGGTTCGGCTTTGACGGGCTGACAATTGCTTTGCTGGCGCGCAACTCCCCCTTGGGCGTGCTGATCGGCGCGCTGCTTTTCGGCGCGTTGCGCAGCGGCGGCTCGACCATCGAGCTTTTTACCGATGTGCCGATTGACTTGGTGGATATTGTGCAGGCGTTGATCATCTTCTTCGTGGCGATTGATTTGAGCCTGGACTTTTTGGCGCGGCGCAAACGGGCGGCCCGCGAGGCCGAAGCCCAAGCGCAAGCGCGAGCCTAGCGAGACGCGAGAAAAGGACGGGAGCAGTGCAAGACTTCATCAACTTTGCAGCGGCGACGCTACGCATTTCCACGCCCTTGTTGCTGGTCGGCATGGCGGGCTTGCTCAGCTATCAAGTCGGCCTGATCAATATCGCGCTGGAAGGCATGATGTTGGCGGGCGCGTTCGGCGCGGTGGTGGTCGGTTACGAGCTGGGCAACACTTGGCTGGGCGTGTTGGGCGCGATGGTGGTCGGCGGGCTTTTGGGGGCGCTTTTTGCCCTTTCTGTGATCACGTTGCGCGCCAATCTGATCGTGGCGGGGTTGGCGCTCAATTTCCTTGCCACAGGGGGCACAGCCTACCTGATGGACGTCATATACAACCAGAGCGGCACGCTGGCGCCGGAGGGGTTGCAAAAGCTGCCCACCGTCACCTTGCCGCTGATCGACGGCCTGCCGGTGGTCGGCGAGATCCTCTCCGGCCATTCGGTGCTGGTCTATGTTTCGTGGCTGGCCGTGCCGCTGACCTCGATTTTTCTTTATCGCACCGTGTTGGGCAAGCACATCCGCGCGGTCGGCGAACACGCAGAAGCCGCGCAAACGGCGGGCATCACCGTTTGGAAGATGCAATACCTGGCCCTGATCGTGGGCGGGGTGTTGTGCGGCTTGGCGGGCGCGCATCTTTCGGTGGGCGATCTGCCGCTTTTCCGCGAAAAGATGACCAACGACCGAGGCTTTATCGCGTTGGCTGCCGTTTACTTCGCGGCGGCCCGCCCCAAATGGACGGCGGTGGCGTGTTTGCTTTTCGGCTTCTTTGAGGCGCTGCAGTTTCGCTTGCAACTGCGCAGCACCCCCATCCCCAACGAGTTTTTGCAGATGCTCCCCTATCTGATGGTGGTGGTGGCGCTGGTGGCGATCTCGTTGCGCACCGAATGGCGGCGCGGCTGGTCCTAACGCGCCCGTGACGAAAGAGAGACCCTGACCATGCCTAAAGACGCCGTTTTAGTCATCGATCTAGTGAAGGATTTCACCGATCCGTCGGGCAAAGTGCCGCACACCGCCGCCGCGCAGATCGTGCCCCGCGTGGACGCTTTTGTGCGCGCGGCGCGCCGAGCGGGCGCGCTGGTGGTGTGGATTGTGGACTTTCATCGTGCGGGCAAGCCGGACTGGGAGCTGCAAAACGTGCGCGCGCACTGTTTGGAGGGCACGGCGGGCGTGGAGCTGGCCCCGCCGCTAGAGCCTTTGCCGCAAGACTATCTGCTCCACAAGCGGCGTTATAGCGCTTTTTTCGCCACCGACCTAGACTTAATCTTGCGCGAAAACGGCGTGCGGCGCGTCTTTTTGACGGGCACGAAGACCAACGTTTGTGTGCGCGCCACCGCGCAAGATGCTTTTCAGCTTGGCTATCGAGTGATTGTGCCGCGCGAGTGCGTTTCCACAGACAAAGCGCATTTGCACCAGGCCAATTTGGAAGACATCGGCAAGTATATGGGGAAGGTAACGACGGTTGAAGAAGCGTTGGATTTGATCAAAGGAGGGGGAAGCGGGTGAAAGACGTTTTGGTAACAGGCTACCCGAGTTTGGACCACATCGTCCGAGTGTCGCTCAGCCCACGTGTAGGAGAAACGGCGCGCTTGTACGAAGTGCCGGACAAGCCGACCTATGGCGGGTGCGGCTTAAACGTTGGGGTGGCGTTGCAGCGGCTGGGGTTTGAGGTGGGCGCGGCGGTTGTTTTTGGCGGCGACAGCGAAGGAAAAGCCTATCTGCGCTATCTGGAAACGTTGCCGATGGATTTGAGCAACGCGGCAGTGCTGGCCGGAGAACGCACCTCGCGCAGCTATTTGTTTTTGAACCCCGAGGGGCAATATCAAAACTTCTTCTTCAGTGGCGCGGCGGATGCCTGGCAAGGGCCGCTGGAGCTGCAAGACGCCGAGGACTATCGCTACGGTTTGGTGACGGTCGGCCCGCTGGCTTACAATCGCCAGTTTATCGCCCAATTGGAAAACGCCAACGTGCCCATCGTTTGGTCTATGAAGCCGGACGTACAGTCCTATCCGCCGGACATGCTGGACGAGTTCGTGCGTGCCAGCGCCTATTTGCTGATGAACCACATCGAGGCGCGCTATGTGGCGCACGCGCTGGGCTACCCCACCCCGGAGTGGCTGTTGACCGACGCGCGGAGCAATCTCCAGGCGATTGTGGTCACCAATGGAGCGCGCGGTGCGGAGGTGTATCAGCGCAATTTGCGCGCGAGCATCCCGGCGGCCAAACCGCGCGAGCTGGTTGATACCACCGGCGCAGGCGATGGCTTTGCAGCGGGCTTTTTGGCGGGGTTGTTGCGCGGTTATGACGTGCTGGTCGGCGCCAAGATCGGCGTGGTAGTGGCTTCCTTTGTGCTGGAAGCGTTCGGCTGCCAAACCAATTTGCCGGATTGGGACGCGGTTTGGGAGCGTTACAAACGGCATTTTGGCGCGTTGCCGGAAAGGGGAGAGTCGGCATGAGCACGCCAACCCTCTATTTGCGGGCGCGCACCGAAGACGTTTCGCCCCTAGTGCTGCTCTCCGGCGATCCCGCGCGGGTCAAACGCGGAGCGGCGGCGCTGGAAGATGGGCGCGTGCTGAACCACAACCGCGAATTTGCTTTGGCGCGCGGCTTGTTTCACGGCGTGCCGGTGACGCTTGCCAGCGGAGGGATCGGCGCGCCTTCCACCGCCATCGCCATCCACGAGCTGGCTCAATGCGGTGCGCGCGCCATCGTGCGCATCGGGACGATGATGGGCGTGGCCGCGCCGCTCGGAAGCGTGGTGCTTTCCACAGGCGCGGCACGCTTCGAAGGCACGTCAGCGCGCTATTTACCGCGCGAATATCCCGCGATCCCCAATTGGCCGTTGACCCAAACCCTGGCCGAAGCGGTGCAAGCCGCCGATTTGGACGTGCGTCTGGGGCTGACCAGCACGCACGACGCTTTCTATCCGGAGATGGCGCCGGAGCTGGTCGGAGAAGGTGCGCCCGATCTGCATGAGGCTTGGCGGGCAGGTGTGTTGGGGATGGAAATGGAAGCGGCGTTGCTCTTTACACTGGGGCAAGTCTTGGGCTTGGCGACGGCGGCGGTGTGTTTGGTGACCGTGCAAGCCCAACCGCATCAGCTTTTGGAAGCAGAACAGCGCGCCGCGCTTGACGGGAGCATGGTCGAGGCGGCGCTGAGCGGACTGGTGGCTTACGGCGCAGAGTGGTTGCACTAGTTCGGCGCGGAACTGTCAATCCGAGGTAGGTGGGCGGGCGGCTTCCCATGTGGTGAGCCGCTTTTCGCATGGGTCTTTGGGCAAACGAGCGCCGCGTTCCAACATTTGGCGGAGCGCGGCGGCAGCGCGAGGCGGGGTAACCACTTCTTGGCCCAC
>JALSSH010000580.1 GCA_026984385.1 Ardenticatenia bacterium
AATCGGCGTAGGAACGATCTCCGCTTCGCCTTAAGACTGTTCGGCGTCAGGTGGCGTGTAAAAATCTTCCAGCCGCAACACGCGATAAAGCTGCTCACGCACCGTGCTGGGCAGCTCCGGCGCGGGCAAACGGCGGTAGAGCGCAACGGTTTTGTTCAGTGTATTCACCACCACGCGGCAATTGTCACACTCGGCCATGTGGGTCTCGATCTCATGGCACAGCTCTTCGCTCAGTGCCCCGTCCACATACTCCGACAGGTGGCGCAAATAGCGCTCGCATCCCTGGGTGGCGTCGTCCTCCCAGGCGTCAAACGTTTGGAGATCGTGTTGTTCGGTTTGCTCCGTGCACACCGGCTCACCTCGTTTCCGTAATCACCGGCCCTTGCGAAAAATAGTGACTCAGGCGCTCGCGCAACTTCAAACGCGCCCGCATCAAGCGGCTTTTCACCGCCGAGACCGAAAGCCCAAGCGCTTTGGCCGTCTCCTCGGTGGAAAGCCCCTCGATATCTCTCAGGACAAAAACGCTTCGCAAGGTGGGGGGCAAGGCCTCCACAGCACGGTTCATTTCCGCCACGGCCTCGTCGCGCAACAAATCCTCTTCCGGCAAGCAGCAGAAATCAAAGAATTGGCGCGGTATGAAATCGCCGTCGTCGCGCTCCAGCGGCTCGTCCACCGAAACTTGTTCCGGCTCTTTGCGGCGCAAACGCATCAGCGCGGCGTTGCTGGCGATACGGTAAAGCCACGTGCTCAGGCTGGAGCGCTCCTCGAAGCGGTCAATGGAGCGGAAGGCGTTCAGGAACGTTTCTTGCAAAACGTCCTCCGCATCCGCCTCGTTGCCCATCATCCGCAACGCCAGGCGGTAGATACGTCCGGCGTGCTCTTCCACCAATTGCGCATACGCGGCCTGATCACCAGCTTTTAGCCGAGCCACCAGCTCGGCGTCGCTGTACGGTTCGCTCATAGCATCCCCAGGGTTCGGACTGTTGGTTTATTATCTAGCGGCATATGCCAATCATAGCGCACTTGCCGCCGAACCCCCAAAGATGCCTGCAAATTGGCTCACGCCGCGCGAAAATCCGCGAGTGCGGCTCGGCAAGCCCTGTTTAGTTGGATGCACATCGCCACGAACAGTTGCGCTGTGCGACGGACGGATGTAACCTCGACGCCTGATTTGCATCCACGCTAGAGGAAATAATTTTCTGCGCTACAATGGGCAGCGGCGCAAAGATGAACGCAAAGCATGGAAAAGGACGGAGCAGATGGGAGAACACAAAAGCAGCAAAGTCATTTTGCGCGACGACATGATTTTCACCGGCTATAGCAGCAACGGCTACACCATCCCGTTGGACGCAGATAAAGCCGTCGGAGGGCACGATGGCGGGGTCGCGCCGATGGAGTTGCTGCTCACCTCACTGGCCGGCTGTACCGCGATGGACGTGATCAGCATCTTGCGCAAGAAAAAGCAGCAGGTGACGGGGCTGGAAGTGCAGGTAAAGGGCACACGCGCCGAAAAACACCCGAAGGTCTACACGGAAATTTGGGTCAAGTTCATCGTCACCGGCCACAACGTGGACCCGCGCGCCGTCGAACGCTCGATCGAGCTTTCGCGCGACCGCTATTGCGGCGCGGCGGCCACCTTGCGCCAGACGGCCACGCTCCACTATGACTACGAGATCGTTGAGGCGGAAAACGCATCCGAAGAAGAAGGCAAATGATCCTATGAACCGTGAAGAAGCCTGGCAATTGGTTACCGAATGGACCGAGTCGCCGAGCTTGCGGCGGCATATGCTGGCGGTGGAGGCCGCCATGCGCGCTTACGCCCGCCGCTTCGGCGAAGATGAGGAAAAATGGGGCGTGGTCGGCCTGATCCATGACTTCGACTACGAAAAACACCCCGACATGAGCGCGCCGGACGGCCACCCCCAAACCGCGCTCCAGGTGCTGCGCGAAATGGGCGAGGACGAGGAGGTCGTCCGCGCAGTGGCCGCCCACGCCTACGAACGCACCGGCGTTCAGCCCGAAAACTTGCTGGAAAAAGCGTTGGTGGCCGTGGATGAGCTGACCGGCTTTTTGACGGCGGTGGCGCTGGTGCGCCCGTCCAAAGACATCCGCGACATCACCAAGATCAAGTCCGTGCGCAAAAAGTGGAAAGACCGCAGCTTTGCCGCCGCCGTGCACCGCGAAGAGATCGAACAAGCCGCCCAAGCGCTGGGTGTGGACTTGTGGCAGGAGCATATCCCGCTGGTGCTGGAGGCGATGAAAGGCATCGCGGCGGAGCTGGGGCTGGACGGCTCGGCGTTGAACGGGGGAAAATAAACGGCGCGGCAGAATTGTTGCATCCGCCCCTCCCCAAAGGCGCGGCGCTGCTAAAAAGTGTTGCGCGACCGCACGGCTCTTTGTTATCATGGCGCAGTTTGAACCGGCTTCACACCACCCGTGAGACGGCTCACTTTGGCAATAGTCGGATCACATCATTGAGAGGACAAAACGAATGAGAGGGTATCGCCTCTGGCTTGCAGTGATTTTGGTCATTGCGGGGGTTTCAATATGGATGAGCCTACCCAACAACCCCGGCATCCACTTTATGGGGATAGACCACGACATTAAAATCGTCCAAGGGCTGGACTTGCAAGGCGGCTCGCGCGTGCTGCTCCAAGTGGCCCCGGGCACCAAGTACGACAACGACACGATGGACCAAGCGCGTAAAAACGTCGAGCGCCGCGTCAACGGCCTGGGCGTGTCCGAAGCCGTCGTGCAACGTCAAGGTAGCGACCGCATCATCGTTGAGCTGCCGGGCGTCAAAGAGCAAGCAACGGCCTTTAACGCCATCAAGTCCACCGGCTTGTTGGAGTTTGTGGACTTCTCGAATGTGCCAGGAGGACAGATTCAGGCGGGGGACTGCATCCTCACCGACGAACAAGTGCGCCTGGCCGAAGCCCGCTTGCCGGAAGGCGAAGAGCCGCCCCCCTATGATGCGTACACGTGCCCCAGCGAAGACCCCACCCAACCCGACCAACCGGCGCTGCTGAACAACGGCGAGCCTTTCCACACCGTGATGACCGGTGCGGGGCTGGCCGATGCGTCGGCAGAACCGCAAGGCAGGGTCGGCAACCAGTGGGCGGTCAACTTTGCGCTCAAAGACGGCGGCGACCGCGTGGAAGATTTCATCCAATACGTCGCCAACAACCCCAACAAGCCGTTGGCGATTGTGTTGGACGGGCGTCTGCTTTCCGCGCCAACCATCCAACCCGGGCTTTCGGATAGCGCGCGCGCGGGCACGATGAACGGCGGCATCATCACCGGCAACTTTACGCGCGACGAAGCGCGCGTTTTGGCCGCTCAGCTCAAATATGGTGCGCTGCCCGTCCCGCTGGAGATCATCGCCTTCGACACCATCGGCCCCTCGCTTGGGCGTGTCTCGGTAGAACGCTCCGTTCGCGCCGGCGTTATCGGCGTGGCAACCGTGCTGCTCTTCATGCTCATCTACTATCGCGTTTCGGGCATCGCGGCAGATTTTGCGCTGTTGCTCTTTGCCGTGATCAACTTCGCGCTCTACAAGTTCATCCCCGTGACGCTCAGCTTGCCCGCCATCACCGGCTTTCTGATCTCTATCGGGACGGCGGTGGACGGCAACATCCTGATCTTTGAGCGCATGAAGGAAGAGCTACGCAAAGGTTACACGCTAGACCGCGCCATTGAGGCTGGTTTTGACCGCGCCTGGACTTCCATCCGCGACTCGAACCTTTCCACCATCATCATCACCTTCATTCTCTACTTCTTCGGTAGCGCATTCGGGGCCAGCGCGGTGCAGGGCTTTGCGATCACGCTCGGCTTGGGCTTGATCATCAACCTGTTTACTGCCGTGATCGCCACCCGCACCTTCTTACACACGCTGGTGCTCATCTTCGGTGACCACTTGCGGGAAAACCCCCGCCTGATGGGCGTCTAGGGAGGAACTATGTTTCTGTTCAATTTTGCCGAACGTCGCCATCTGTATTTCATGTTCTCGGCGATGATCATCATCCCGGGCTTGATCGCTATGGGATATTTGACCGTCACCGAAGGCTCGCCCGTCAAGCTCAGCATTGACTTCACCGGCGGCACCCTGCTAGAAATTCCCTTTGTCAACGACGTGAGCGAGCAACAAGTGCGTGACTCGCTGGCCGAATTCGGCTTCAAAGACTACGTCGTGCAGCGGCTCGACCCCAAAGGCGTTGTCGAAAATGCCGCAGGCAGTCGTTGGGAGATCGTGATCCCGGGCGACGTGGATATCGAGGCGCTCAACGTCGCGCTGCAAGAAAAACTCGGCGAGTTCTGGTCGCCAGAAACCACCAAAAATGACCCGAACCGCACCGCCGCTCAGTTGGTGGAAAAACGGGAAGACGGCAGCACCGCCGTTGACGTTTCTTTCGTCAACGAGGTGAACAAAGAGGACTTGCTCGCCGCACTGCAAGATTTCGGCGCGGAAGATGCCGAAGTCACAGCGCTGCCGACCCGCCCGGGCAGCCGCTGGCAAATCCGCATCAAAGCGCTAGACCCCGACCAAGAAGCCGCCTTGCTGGACTTTTTGCAACAACCGGAAAGGCTCGGGCCGATCTGGTCCGCTAACCCTCATGAACCGCTCGGCGCGATCCTCTCCAGCCACGTTTCGCCCACCGTCGGCAAAGAAGTAACCCGCGCCGCCGTGATCGCAACGTTGGCCGTCGCGGTGATCGTGTTGGGCTTCATCGTTTTTGCTTTCCGCAAAGTGCCCCAATCCTTCCGCTACGGCGCGTGCGCCATCATCGCCATGTTCCACGACATCCTGGTTACTATGGGCGTTATGGCGATCCTGGGCATTTTCTTCGGTTGGGAAGTGGACGCGCTCTTCCTCACCGCGATCTTGACGGTGGTCGGCTATTCGGTGCAAGACTCGATCGTGGTCTTTGACCGTATCCGTGAAAACACGCCCAAGTATCGCGGCGAACCTTACGAGATGATCGTCAATCGCAGCGTGCTGGAAACCGTGCACCGCTCGCTCGCCACACAGCTTAACGCGGTCTTCGTGATGGCGGCTATTCTGCTCTTCGGCGGCGAAACGATCCGCCAGTTCATCGCCATCATGCTTATCGGCCTGATGAGCGGCACCTACTCCTCGATCTTCAACGCCGTGCCGCTGCTGGTTTCTTGGGAAAAGGGCGAAATCCCCTTTGTCAACCGCGAAGCCAAACGTCGCCGCAAGCAACAAAAAGCCATGCTCGCGCAATAATTCCGCGCAGCACGCCAGGCGATCCAAAAGGGGGCGCAGCGCGCGCCCCCTGTGCGTTCCCGTCTTCTGCAGTTCCCCTCGCCCTACGTGCGCCCGAACAAGCGCGCCAGCTCAGCCCCGCTCATGTGGATCATCGTTGGGCGGCCATGCGGGCACGTGCGCGGAAACTCGCATCGCTCCAACTGACGGAGCAAGCCCTGCATCTCCTCCAAGCTCAAAATCTGCCCGGCCTTCACCGCCACCGCCTTGCAAATATGCAAAACGATCTGGTCTTCCACCGCCTTTGCCCCGGGTGTTTTGCCGCTTTCCAACTCCGCCAACACCTCTTCCAACACTTCGACCGGATCGCGGTCGGCGAGCAAGGCGGGCACGGCCCGAATGCGAAACGCGCTCGCCCCAAATGGCTCGATCTCAAAGCCAAGCCCCTCCAAGGCCTCCAACGACGCTTCCAACAAATGCGCTCCGTCCGGTGAAAGCTCCAAAACACTCGTGCGCAACGTCTGCTGACGCACAGGTTCACGCGCCGCTTGTTGGGCCATCAGTCGCTCGTACAAGATACGCTCGTGTGCCGCGTGCTGATCGATCAAATACATGCCCGCCGGCCCTTCCGCCACAATATACGTTGCGCCAACCTGCCCCACCACGCGCAACACCGGCAAGGTGCGCGGACGGGCGGGAGCTTGCGGCCCAACGGGAATTTCCGTCTCCGGCAAGGCAACCGGTGGCCCCGCTGGAGGAATGTCGTCCGCCGTGCGCGGGCGCTGTTGCGCATAACGCCCCGGGTCCAGCGTTTCCAACGTCATGCGGAGCTGTTCCTCCCCGGGGATCGGCGTGCGGCCCTGCGGTGACGCGCTGGGCATTCCGCCCGTTTTCCCCACCGAAGGCACGGGCGCTTGCGCAATCACAGCGTGCCGCACCGCTCGATGCACCGCCGCAAAAACCGCGTCCGGCGACCGAAAGCGCACCTCAGCTTTGGTCGGGTGCACGTTTACATCCACTTCTTCCGGCGGCAACGTGATCAGCAGCACCGCCAAAGGGTAGCGGCCCTGCGGGATCAAGGTGTGATAGGCCTGCACCACCGCATAGCTCAAACTTTGGTCGGCAATGGCCCGCCCGTTGACAAAAAGCACAATATGGCTGCGGTTGGAGCGCGTCAGGTTCGGCGCGGAGGCAAAGCCGTAAACCTCAATCGGCGGCAGATCGGCACGCTCTAATGCGGTAGGGCCGACCTCGATCATCTCGCGGAAAACGTCCAACCCGAAAACGTCCACCAGCACATCGGCCAGGTCACCGCTGCCGGTGCTGTGGAACTGCGCGCGCCCATCTTGTACCAAGCGGAAACGCACCTGTGGATAGGCCATTGCGTAGCGCGTCACGAGCTGGGCGATGTGTTTGCGCTCGGTGCTTTCAGACTTGAGGAACTTCAGACGCGCGGGCGTGTTGAAAAACAAGTTCTCTACCGTCACCACCGTACCAATCGGCGCGCCGCTCGGACGATTATAGCGCAGCTCGCCGCCTTCCACTTGCACCTCAGCGCCCATCAGCGCGTCGCGGTGGCGCGTGACCAGGGTCACACGGCTGACGGCGGCGATGCTCGCCAGCGCCTCGCCACGAAAGCCCAGCGTGTGCAAATGGTCTAGGTCTTCGATCGCGGCGAGCTTGCTCGTGGCGTGCCGCTCAAAAGCCAAAGGAGCTTCTTCCGACGGAATGCCCGCCCCGTCATCGTTGACGCGGATAAGACGCTTGCCGCCATGCTCCACTTCCACCGCAATCCGGCCTGCGCCTGCGTCCAGCGCGTTTTCCAACAGCTCTTTGACCACCGAAGCCGGACGCTCCACGACCTCCCCCGCCGCGATCTGCGCCGCGACTGTTTCCGGCAAAATGCGAATCGGCATCTGTCCACACTCCCCAAAAATAAACTCCGGCGCAAAC
>JALSSH010000581.1 GCA_026984385.1 Ardenticatenia bacterium
ACGTTCAACACGCTGATCTCCACCGGCACAAGCCGATTGACGCGCTGGTCATTGACCAGGGCCTCGTTATTCGTGCCGGAAAGCACCATTTGGCGCACCAGCGGGTCGTCGTCAATGCTGATAGCGTGGATCAGCCCGATCACGGTGATACCCTGGCCGTCCGAGGGCAGCGTTTGCACAAACGCGCCGAACGACGGCAGCGCAAAATCTTGGCTGGGCGTGCCGCAAACAAAACCGGTGGTGTCCGCGCGCAACACCTGGCCGATGCGGGGTTCTGCGGGTAATGCGTTCACGTTGTGGCTCCCCTCCTTATTATTGACGGCGCGGGCCGCGATAGGACTTGCGCCCGTGCCGCACAGATTTACTGGCCTGCTTTTGGGAATATTCCACCCGTTGGGCGTTTTGCCGCAAGCGCAACTCGATCATCTGGGAAAGATGTTGCTTTTCGTGACCGCGCACCACCGCCAGCTCGTCGGCGCGGGTCAGCGCGTAGGGATAGCGCCACATGATCTCGCATTGCGCATACAGCAGCGCGTGCACCGTATCCACCGCCTGGCGGTCGCGCGCCACCCACATCGGGATTTCCACGCGCGCCAGATGAAAGCGGCTTTTTGTGCCCACGTGGAGATAGAAGAACGCGATCTCATAGTTTTCGCCGCGCTCGTGATAGGCTTTGTTGGTGGGCGACTGTTGCACCATGATCGCGGAGCGCTCGCCCGGGCCAAGCAGACGCCGCATCAGCGCGCTATCCTCCACGCCTTCAAACTCGCCGTTGGTGTGCAAATATGGCGTTTGGACCGCTTCTTTCGCCAAGCTCATCAGGTGCACCAAGCTGACCAAAAATGCGCTGGAGGGGCGGTCTACGTAGCCGAGCAAAGCCACAGGTTGATCGTGGCGGTTGCGCATTTCCGCGCGCAAATCGTGAAAGCTCATCAGGTGGCCGAAGTATTCTTTTTCCAACTTCGGCCCGTCGGCGATGTCCTTGTTGGCCCACCAAAGCAACGGCCCATCGGTCAGCGCGAGCAAGGGGAAGGGCTGATCGCGTCGCGCCCAGGCTTCGCGGCGGAGGATGTGCAGCTCTTGGATGGTGCGGCGCGCGTTGACGGTGGCGTTGGTGACCAAATGCCCGTGCTTATCCCGCAGCGCGCTGTCCTCGTAGTGCAATTGCGGCTCGATGAATTCTTCCGGCAGCGCGTCCAGGCCGTGATGATAGATGAACACGCCCACGTTGATCAGATAGTAGAGCGCGGGCGCGTGATGGTCGGGGTAAATTTGCGAGCCGTCCGCAGCGAGCAAGGTGGCGCGCGGCGGCAAGGGCGGCAACGGATAGGCGCGGGTGATCGGCTCGTTGATGTCGTCGGGCGGGGCCGCCCCGCGAAAGCCCGCGTCGCGCTCGCGCACCAACGCGATCCGCGCGCGCACGGCTTGCAAGTCACCCAACAGCTCATCGAAGCGATCCCAAGCCTGTTGCGCGCGTTGGCTGAGCGTGATATTGCGATGCTCC
>JALSSH010000582.1 GCA_026984385.1 Ardenticatenia bacterium
ACACGCCCGCCATGCGCGCGCACAATATGCCGTACAATCGCCAACCCCAACCCCGTGCCCTCACGCCGCACGCGGTCGACTTGGAAAAATCGTTCGAAGATGCGGGCAAGGTCTTCTTGAGGGATGCCCGGGCCGTTGTCTTGGATGGAGATGACAACTTCATTGGGGCCAGCGGTAGCGGTGACGATGATTTGCGATCCTTCCGGAGAGAACTTGATCGCGTTGTGCAAAATGTTTTTCAGTGCGCGTTGCATCTGTTCAGAGTCGGCCAACACCACGATTTCCGGCGCTACGTGCACGGTAACCGTTTGCCCCTTGTTTTCTGCGAGCGCGTGGAGCTGTTCTACGGCGGCAGCGATCATGGCGTGTAGGGGGGCCGGGGTAAGCCGGATAGGCATTTGGCCGGACTCGATCAGCGACAGATCGCGCATTTCTTGCACCAGTTGAGCCAAAGTGTTGGCTTCGCGCAGAATATTTTTCGCCATTTTGCGGATGCGCTTGGGTTTTTCGTGCTCGGCCACGTTCAGAAGCGTTTCGGCCAACAAGCCGATCGCCGTAATCGGGTGGCTGAGTTCGTGGGTGATGTTAGCGACCATTTCGCGGCGCGCCCGTTCGAGGTGTTCCAACTCGGTCACGTCGTGCAAGGTGAGCACGGCCAACATTGCTGCGCCGTGTCCGACCGTGAGCGCGCGTGCAAGGGTGACGTGTTGTTGGAACTCGACGCGGCGTTCGACGCGCTCGCCTTCCATGCGCATCGCGTCCTGGAGCAGCGCCTCGATCTCCGGCTGCGTCAACACGTCGCTCAAGCTGTGCCCTGTCACCTCCACCCCAAAGAGCTTCCGCACCGCGTGATTGGTGTGTTGGATGGTCAACGCGCGATCCAGCACAAAGAGCGCGTCCTCGTTGGCTTCCAACAACCCTTTGTGCAGAGTATAAGCACGTTGCAAACGGCGTCGTTGCGTTTCGCTGTGCCACCAAAGCGCCCCTACCGCGCCCAGCTCCACCAGCGCCACGCCGAGCAAAGTTCCATAAACGTTCATCGGCGCGTCTATCCCTCGAAGCGATAACCCACGCCTCGCACGGTGACGATGCGGCGCGGACGTGAAGGCTCGTCCTCGATCTTTTCGCGCAGCCAACGCACATGCACGTCAACGGTCTTGGTGCGCACCGCGTAATCATAGCCCCAAACACGCTCCAGGAGCAGATCGCGGGAGAGCACTGCGCCCTGGTTGCGCATGAGCGTTGCCAGCAAGTCGAACTCTTTGTGGGTCAGATGCAACTCTTCCCCGTTGCGTGTGGCGCGCCGTGCGATCAAGTCTAACACCAAGTCGCCGGACTCTAGCCGATCGACCACCTTGCGAGCAGTCGGTGCGCGGCGCAACACCGCCCGCACTCGTGCCAAAAACTCGCCGAGGCTAAAGGGCTTGACGATATAATCATCGGCCCCCAGTTCCAGCCCGACAATACGATCCACTTCATTGCCGCGCGCGGTCAGGATCACAATAGGCACGTCGGATTCGTTGCGCAAAATCCGGCAGACGGAAAAACCGTCCAGGGTGGGCAGCATCACATCCAACACGATCAGATCGGGGGTCTGTTCACGGGCAAGCGTGAGGGCTTCTGCCCCGTCGCCGGTTTGGATGACGTGATAGTCTTCCTGAGAGAGGTTATAGGCCAAAGTTTTCCGCAGGGTTTTGTCGTCTTCGACCAGCAAAATCGTTTTCATACAGTTCCTCATGCCGAACTTGCTTGGCTCGATGCGCGTTAGTTATACGTCGCCCAGAAGACAAACACGTTAAAGGCTCTTAAAACCTTTTTTACCCTGTTGTCGCCAGGGCTTATGCTGCGGAAAAACTGGCTATGGCTTCTTCTACGGTTTCATAAATGGCGGCGAATTGGTCAAAGCCGACGATCTGCAACACACGCCGTACCTGCGGCGAAAGCGCCGCTAATTTGAGATCGCCGCCATGTTCGCGGTTCTGTGCGGTGATATCTGCCAGAGTGCGCAACGCGGCGCTGTTGATGTAGGGGACTTGCGCCATTTCGACCACCGCGCGATATTTCCCGTCGGTCAGGCCTTCGCGCAATGTGGCGTCCAGTTGAACCGCTCCGTCGTTGTCTATCCGGCCTTCGACGCGATAGATTGTGACGCCGTTTTCTTCCCGTGCATGAACAATCATCATCTTGTCCTGTTCCCCAACCTGCATGTGGATTACTTTGATTGTAACGGCTGGGGCATAGGCGGGACAACTTCTTGGGTGTAAATGTGCAAACGCAGCATTGGCGCGTGCCCCACACAATTGTATAATGGGGCCACCTCCCCCATATATGGGGCTGTGCCAAAAATAATCTACGTAGGAGTTTTCGGGATGCGTGTTTCCGTCTTGCAGGAAAACTTGCAAAAGGGCCTGAACGTCGTCAGCCGTGCCATTCACAGCCGCCCCACGTTGCCCATCCTCGCCAACGTGATGATCTCGACCGACGACGACCGCTTACGATTGGCCGCGACCAACCTGGAGCTGGGCATCACCGCCTGGATCGGGGCGCAAGTGGGCGAACCCGGCTCGATTACCGTGCCTGCGCGCACCCTGCAAGAGCTGGTTAACACATTGCCGCCGGAGCGCGTGGATATGGACCTGGACGTGCGCACGCGCACATTGCATCTGCATTGTGGCGGGCGCGAGGCCAACATCAAGGGTATGGACCCCAGCGAGTACCCCGTTGTGCCCAGCTTTGACGCAGACCGCGCTATCGCCATGGACGCACGGGTCTTCAAAGAGATGATTGACCAAGTGGTTTTCGCCGCCGCGCGCGAAGACAACCGCCCCGTGCTCACCGGCGTTTATATGCGTTTTGAAGGCGACGTGCTCACGATGGCCGCCGCTGACGGCTATCGCCTTTCGGTGCGCACAGGGCCGTTGGCGCTGGGCATCGGCGACTATGCGCCGGACCCGATCATCGTGCCTGCGCGCACGCTCACCGAACTGGGGCGCATTATCAGCGATGAGGACGACGAAGTGCAGATCGCGTTGCCTAATGAGCGCGGTCAGGTCATGTTTCGCTTGAACAGCGCCGAAGTGGTCTCGCAGTTGATCGAAGGCACATTCCCCGACTACAACTCCATCATCCCGCGTGACTATCAAACGATGATGCTCGCCTATACCGACGACCTGTTGGCCGCCTGCCGCAGCTCCGAGGTTTTCGCTAAGGACTCGGCCAACACCGCTCGCGTGCTGATCGAACCGAGCGGTGCGCCGGATATTCCCGGGCGTGTGATTGTGGCGGGCCAGTCGCAAGAAAAAGGCGACGCCCAAGCCCCGCTCGACGCCAGCATTGAAGGCGAGACGGTGGAAGTTTCCTTCAACATCCGCTACCTGATCGAGGTGCTGAACGTGATCCGCGAGGACCAAGTCGTCTTGGAAATGAGCGGGCCAACTTCCCCCGGTGTGGTGCGCCCTGCCGGACGCGATGACTTTGTGCACGTGATCATGCCGATGGCGACCGGCCACTGACGCTTACCAGGCGGGCAGGTTCGGCACGATGTACGTTTCCAGCGCATACCCTGCAAAAATGGCCTGCCCGGCCATCACACCCAACGGCAACAACCATCCTAAGCTCGGCCTGGCGCGCTCCAAGGGGATCGCCAGGCCGCACCATCCCAACGCCCACCCTATCGCCAACGGGATCAGCGCCGGATACAGATAGCGCCCCTGAAACTGCACAAACTCCAGATTGTAGTACAAGAATTGCGCCAACGCCGCGCCGAACGTGACCGCAAAAAGCAACGCTGCGCCGCGTTGAGTGCTTGTGAGCGTGCGCGGCCAACGTGCTTCCCACGCCGCGCCGAGCACGCCCGCCCCTACAATCAGTGTGAGACCCCACAAAGCGCGGTACACCTCGGCGGGCATGGGCAAAGCCATCCAGCCGAATTGCCCCCAAAAGCTATGAAACGTGGTCGTGAGCAGATTTTCGGCGTAGGCGCGCGCGTTGCCCCCCAGCGTGTCGCGGATGTAGTCGGCGGTGCGCAATTGCCCGACCGTAATCGCGTCGTGACGTTGCAAGCCGAGCAAGTCGGCCCCGCCGTAAACGTGCAGATTGCGCCCCCACCACAGCGTCCCGAGCAACAACGCGGGCACGGCCAGCAGCGCGATTTGCCGCAGCGTATGCTGCCAGCCCCAGCGTTCCACCCATCCGCGCCAGAGCACGGCCAGCCCCGCCACGCCTGCCATAAAGTAAACCGTGCTCTTGGTCAGGAAGGCCAAGCCCATCAACACGCCCATCGCCCCAGGCGACACCCGTTCGCCGCGCAAGTACGCCACCGCCGCCAACAAGATGAGCGCGCTCAACAGCTCGGCCAGCGCGTCGTTGCTCACGCTGCCCAACACAGCCAAGTGTTGCGGCAAGAACGCCACAAAACCCGCTGCGGTCAAAGCCAGGGCCGGGCGCTGGGGAAAAACGCGCCGCGCCACCGCCCATGCGCCCCACACCACGCCTAGCCCCAACAAGACGGAAAACAAACGCATCGCGCGCAAATTTCCACCGCTCAGCGCGTAGATGGGCGCTTGTAGCACATAGTAAAGCGGCGGTTGGTGATCTTCATATTGGACGGTTGCCAGCCGCCCCAACTTCGACGGATGAAAACCGCTCGCGGTCAGCTCGGCTTGGTACGCTTGCTGCCAGTCGCCCATTTCCAGGACGGGCAACCGCCCCGTTTCCACGATTTGGCGCACGTAGTTGTAATGCGCGGGTTCGTCGGGCGTTTGCCAAAGCGGTGTGCGCAGCGCGTAGAGCGCGGCCAGCACCAGATACAGCGCCAGGATCGCGCCCAGTAGCGCCCGTTCTGCGCGCGGGGAAAGCGTGCGTTGGCACGGCGCAAAAATCGGGGAAGCAGTAGAAAGCACGCTCATCAGGACGCTTGCCCGGGCAAACTTTCGCTTTCACGTGGTTGGCCGAGCCGCGCGCGTTCCTCCTCAATCAGGGACAAGTCCAACTTGCGGAAAAGCGGCTGCGGCGTGCGTAAACGCTGTCCAACGGGCAGCTCCGAGGGTTGCCAACGCCCAACCACGTCCTCGTCTACGTGATAGGTCAGCGCCTCGTGGTCGCGCGTTTTTTCCTGGAAGCGCTCGATGCGCAGCTCGCCGAAAAGTTGCCCGTCATAGCCCAAGAACTCGTGCACACGCTGGGACGAAAACGGTAAAAACGGCGCGAAGAGCGTCTTGAGGTTGTCAATGCAGCGCAGCGCGGTATAGATTGTGGTCGCCGCCGCTTGGCGGTCTTGCTTGATGACCTTGAACCAGGGCGCACGGTCCAGATAGGCGTTGACCTCACGCGCCAGCGCCATCGTCTCGGCCAGCGCGTCCCGCAACTTGACCGCCGCCAACAGCTCACCGACACGCGGGAAGCCGCCTTCCACTTTCGCCAGAATCTCGCGGTCGATCTCGCGCAGCTCGCCCGGGGAAGGCACGGTGCCCTCGAAATGTTTGTGCGCAAACTTCAGCACGCGGTTGACCAAATTGCCCCAAGCCGCGAGCAGCTCGTTGTTGTTGCGTGTTACGAAGCCTTGCCAGCTCCAATCTGAATCGCGCGTTTCGGGGAAGGTCACCGCGATATAATAGCGGATTTGGTCGGGCGCGTAGCGTTGCAAAATATCCGGCACCCAGATCGCCCAATTGCGGCTCTTGGAAAATTGCCGTCCCTCGATGTTCATAAACTCATTGGCGGGTACGTCGTAGGGCAATTGCAGCGTGCCGTCTTCTTCGCGCGCGTAAATACCGTCCACGCCCATCAGCTCGGCGGGCCAAATGATGGTGTGGAACTCGATGTTGTCCTTGCCGATGAAGTTGTAGATTTTGGCTTGGGGGTTGTACCACCATTTCTTCCAGGCTTCCGGCTGACCGATGTTGTCGGCCCATTCAACGCTGGCCGTGAAGTAGCCCATCACCGCCTCGAACCAAACGTACATGCGCTTGTCTTCCCAGCCGGGCAGCGGGATTGGAATGCCCCAGGCAATGTCTCGTGTAATCGGGCGGCCTTTGAGTTCTTCCACCTTGTTGCGCGAAACGCGCAACACCTGCGGACGCCAGCGGCGCTCCTTTTCCGAGTCGGCCAGGTATTCGCGCAGGCGCTCGATGAAGGCGGGCAAATCCAGGAAATAGTGCTCGGTTTCGCGCACAACGGGCGTGCTGCCGTCAGTTTTGCTGCGCGGATTGATCAGGTCTACGGCGTCAAGCAAGCTGCCGCAATGGTCGCACTGGTCGCCGCGCGCGTTCTCGTAGCCGCAAACGGGGCACGTGCCCTCCACGTAGCGATCCGGCAAAAAGCGTTTTTCCGTCTCGCTATAGAGCAGGCGCTGGGTCTTTTTATAAAGGTAGCCGCGCTCTAGCAAAATACGGAAAAAGTCCTGCGCGATACGATGGTGGTTTTCGGTATCCGTGTGCGTGAAAAGATCATAGCTGATGCCGATGGCCTGTTGCGCTTCCAAAAAGCGGCGGTGATAGTGCTCGAAAACGTCACGCGGCGTGATGCCGAGCTTGTCCGCCTCCACCGTGATCGGTGTGCCGTGCGAGTCCGATCCGCTGACCATCAGCACGTGGTTACCTTTCAGGCGATGGTAACGGGCGAAGATGTCGGCGGGCAAATAGGCGCCCGCCAGGTGTCCGGCGTGCAAGTCACCGTTGGCGTAGGGCCAAGCAACGGAAACGTGAATATACTCAGGCATGGTCTCCCCTTATTATCGTGTATGCCGGTCCGCAGACCTTTGAGCGATTGTAACAAGTGCGCGCGCAATAAAAAAACCGCCGAAAGCTCGACGGTTTGCTTGCCGTGTTCGGGGCGGACGCGCTCAGCAGCGCCACGCGCCGTCGTCGGGCGTTCCCGACCACGGCAAGCTACGCATTCCCATCATGGGGTTACAGATTGCGCACGGTGTGTTCATGCCCCAACTATACGCTGCTGCGCGGGGTGCTGTCAAATTTTTTTCCCCCGAAGGGGGTGTATCTTTAACGGTTGAAATTTGGCGCAGTATTCTCAATAGAAATGCGACACCGTGGTAAAGTGGTGAACAAGAAATTGCACCGGGACCAGGAGTCGCACATGGACACTGTAACACAAATTCAAGTGGCGTGGGAATTGCACCAGGCGGGACAT
>JALSSH010000583.1 GCA_026984385.1 Ardenticatenia bacterium
TCAAAGTTGACCCCAATTTGGCCCTAGCTATGCAGCCAAGCGTCTAACGTTCTTGGCCGCGTGTTGACGCAAAGAAAACCGGAAGGTTTCCGCCTTCCGGTTTTTTCGTTGAGGAGAACGTTTCCCCTAACGGTCAAGGTCTTGGTAGTCGCCTGTGCGCAAATGGCAGGCGGCCCAGTGCGAAGGATCGCCCGAAACCGGTTGCAACGTCGGCGCCGACTCGCTACAGATCGGCTTGGCGATGGGGCAACGTGGATGAAAACGGCAACCGCTGGGCGGGTTGATCGGGTTGGGGATTTCTCCGCGCGGCATCGGCTTGTTACGTCGATGGCGCGGGTCCGGCACGGGAACAGCCGCCAAAAGCGCCTCGGTGTACGGATGACGTGGCTCGCGGTAGATGCTGCGGATATCCCCCACTTCCACGATCTGCCCCAAATACATGATCGCGATGCGGTCACAGATATACTTGGCGGTTGCCAGATCGTGGGTGATGAAAAGGTACGTGAGGTTTAGCTCCTCCTGCAGCTCTTTCATCAAATCCAACAGCACAGCGCGCACCGAAACGTCGGCCATGGCGATAGGCTCGTCGGCCATGATCAGCTCTGGCCCCAAAACCAACGCGCGCGCGATTACCACACGTTGGCGTTGCCCGCCGGAAATCTGGTGCGGATAGCGCCCGTAGAACGTTTCGGGCGGGTTCAGCCCCACGCGCGCCAACATCTCCATCACGCGCTGGCGTGTTTCGGCGGCGTTGCGCGTCAGCTTGTGAATCTTCAGCCCGTGTGCCACCCCCTGCCCGATGGTCATACGCGGGTTCATGCTGGCGAAGGGGTCTTGAAAGATCGGTTGCATCCGTCGGCGCAATTTGCGGAGCTGACGTTCCGGCAAGTGGCTGATGTCCGCTCCGTCGAAGATGATCTGGCCGGCGGTTGGCTCTAGCAGGCGGATCGCCAGCCGACCGGTGGTGGTTTTGCCGCTACCGCTTTCGCCCGCCAGCCCGAAAACCTCGCCGCGATAAATATCAAAGCTCACGTCGTCCACCGCGCGCACATATTGCGGTTCGTTGAAAAGGCTTTCCAGGAACTCCTGTTTGATCGGGAAGTATTTCTTGACGTTGCGCAAGCTCAAGAGCACATCGCGCGTTTCGTCGGGCGCAGACGCGGGAGCCGGTGGGGTTTGTACCTGATCGCTCATGTCGCTCACTCGTGTTCCTGATATAGCCAGCAATGGACAAGGTGCTCGGAATGCGGCGTCGGCTCACCTTCTGCAGGGGAGACGGCGGCAAGCGCAGGCTCGCGCTGCGCGCAGATCGGCTTGGCTTGCGGGCAACGTGGATGAAAGCGGCAGCCGCCGGGCGGGTCAATGAGGTTGGGCGGGCTGCCGGGCATTCGGTAAAGCTCGTCGCCGTCCAGGTCAATATTGGGCACGGACTTGAGCAAGCCCTGGGTATAGGGGTGCTTGGGGTAGTGGAAGAGTGTATCTACGTCCGCCACCTCCGCCACACGCCCCGCGTACATCACAACAACGCGGTCGGCCAGCTCTGCCACGATGCCGATATTGTGCGTGATAAGGATGATGGTCAAATTCAGCTCGTCGCGCAACTCGCGCAACAAGTCCAAAAACTTGGCCTCCACGATCACGTCCAGCGAGGTGGTCGCCTCGTCCGCGATGATGATGTCCGCCTTCAACGCCAACGCCAACCCGATCATCACGCGCTGGCGCATTCCGCCGCTGAGCTGATGCGGGTAGTCCTCCAGGCGTTTTGCGCCGATGCCCAGCCGCTCGATCAGCTCCACCGCACGGCGGCGCGCCTCGCGGCGGCTGATCTCCGGCTGGTGCACGCGGATCGCCTCGATGATGTGTTCGTCAATGCGCTGCACGGGGTTGAGCGAGGTCATTGGGTCTTGGAAGATCATGCTGATGCGCGCGCCGCGCACCTTGCGCATCTCCGTTTCCGGCAGCGTCATCAAATCCACCCCGTCGAAGATCAATTGTCCGCGCGTGATCTGCCCGGGGGGTTGGATCATGCGCATTAACGCCTTGCCCAAGGTGGACTTGCCGCAGCCGCTTTCCCCCACCAAGCCCAGAATCTCGCCGCGATAAATATCCAGCGAGAGATTGTCAACGGCGCTCAGAGGGCCGCGGCGGGTGGCGTATTCCACGTGCAAATCGCGGATGCGCATCAGCGGCTCGCCCTGCGCGCCCAAGCGCGTCGAGCGGTGCGCCACGCTCGTAGGTTCGGAATGTTCAGCCGTCATGCTCACACTCTTTCTTGCTCGCCACGTCGCTCATTGGCGGTTTAGGCGCGGGTTGAGGATTTCCGAAACGCTTTCGCCCAGCAAGCTGAAGGCCAAAGTGAGGAGCGCAATGGCAATGCCCGGGAAGGTAACCAACCACCAAGCAGATTGGATGCTTTCCTGTCCCTTAGCCAAGTCCGCGCCCCATTCCGGCGTGGTGACGGGCAAGCCCAGCCCGATAAACGAAAGGCCCGCGCCCGTTAAGATGGCGTCGGCCACGTTCACCGAGAAGATCACCACCACCGAGGCCAGCACGTTGGGGAAAATGTAGAGCGCCAACGTTGCCACACGCCCCGCGCCGAGCGCTCGTGCCGCCTCGACGTAAAGCTCTTGCTTGATAGCGAGCGTCTGCCCGCGCACAATGCGGAAGTAGGTGGGGATGTAGATCACGGCGATAGCCAGGATGATATTGCCGATCCCCGGCTCTAACACGGCGGCGATGGCGATAGCCAAGATCAGCCCGGGGAAGCTGTAGAGGCTATCCATCGTCAGCGTCAGCAGACGGTCCGGCCAGCCGCCCCAAAAGCCGCTCAACAGCCCGATGGGGATGCCGAACAGCGCGGCGAAGATGGCGGAGGACATGCCGATAAGCAGCGTGTTGCGCGTCCCGTAGATCAGGCGGCTGAACACGTCAAAGCCCAGCACGTTTGTTCCCAGCAAAAAGCCGTGCTTATAGACCCGCCCCACATAGCCCACCGACTTCAGCTCCGGAAAGTCCGCCAGCGCCTCTTGGTACTTTTCATTGAGCAGTACAGCCGCGTAGTCTCCGTCTAGGATACCTTGCAAAAACTGCTCCACTGTGCGGTCAAAAACGCGCACAGGGCGCGGGCCGAGCATGTCATATTTTTTACGCTGCTCGCTGATAATGCGGCTGGCGACTTCGTTACGCACGCCCACTTTGGCCGCCTGCGAGGGGCTTTCGACGCCCTCGTCCAAGCTGGGAAAGTCCGTGTAGGGCGAATCTTGGCGCACGATCAACAAATAGTTGTCCGGTTTTTGCCCGGGGGCCATACGGCTGGGGCCTGCTTCCTCGTTGTGTCCGTAGGGGGCAAACCAGCTCGGGAAAAGCGCGATGATCACGAAGACCAACACGCCGATAGCGCTGATAACCATCAGCCACCAATTGACGCCGTGCCAACGGCTCATCTGCAAAAACTTACGCCACAAGCCCGCGTTTTGCAGGTCGGTTTGCCATTGGGACTGCGCAGGGGGATCAGGTTGCACGTCAGATTGTTGTGTCACGGCCTTTTCACCCCTTAGTACCGAATGCGCGGATCAATGAACGCATAGAGAATATCCATAAGCATCGTGGTAATGGCGATAAGGACCGCAAAGGCGGCCACGCCCCCTTGCACGCGCGGGTAGTCGCGCAGCGCGATCCCGTCGCGCAACATCAAGCCCATGCCGGGCCAAGAAAAGGTCGTCTCGGTGAGCACCGCGCCCGCAAAGAGGATCGCCACCTGCAAACCGATCAACGTCAGGATGGGGATAAAGGTGTTGCGCAGCGCGTGCACATAAACGACCGTGCGCTCCGGCACACCGCGCGCTCGCGCCGCGATGATGTAGTCCTCTTGCAGCGTTTCGATCATGTTGGCGCGCGTCAAGCGCACAAAAACACCCACCAGCGCCAAGCTCAAGGTCACCATCGGCAAGACCAGGTGCTTGAGCACATTTTCCAGCGCCGTCCAATTGGGGCGCAGGGTCAGAGAGATGAGGAAGACCAGCGCCAAGATCACCACCATATGAATCCGGCCAGCCCACACCTCCAACCATTCGGAAGAGGGATGGTCGGGCAGGTAGCGCCGCACCACTCCGCCCCAGATGCGGCTGAGCGGCAACCCCACAAACACCAGTAGGAAGACCAGCACGGCTTGCACGCCCTGGTCGGTAAAGACGCTGTCAATCAGCAAAATATTGGTGTGCCGATCCAACGGAATATCCGGGCTGATGCGTCCGGCCACCGGCAGCCACCCCAACCGACGGCTGAAAACCAATTGGAGCATTAAGCCCATCCAAAAAATGGGGATGGAGTAGATAAACACCGCGCCCAAGCGGATCACCACGTCCGGCGGCTTTTTATGCTTGTTGGCAGCATATGCGCCGCTGGAAATGCCGAAAATCAGCATCAGCAGCGCAGAGGGGATAACCAGCTCGATCGTGGCGGGCAGACGTTCGGCGATCTGTTCGGCGACGGGACGTTCCTCGCCTACAATTGAGACGCCCAAATCTCCGCGTACCATGCCGGTGAGGTAGTTCACGTATTGAACATAGATCGGGTCGTCTAGGCCCAACTGCTCGCGGATACGCGCGATTTTGGTCGGGTCGGTGCCGGGCTTCATGCGCGATTTGATCGGGTCGCCCGGGAGCACACGCATGAAGAGAAACACTACCGTGACCAAAATCCACACCATCGGGACGGTGAGCAGCACGCGCGTAATGATGAAACTACGCAACGAAGGGCTACCTTTGGCGATGGCATAGAGCAAAAACAGCCCGATCAAACCGAAGCTGCCGATGCACAACGATTGAAACGTGAGTATCATACGCTCGCTCTTTCGTGCGGACTGTTGCGAGGAAGCGCGCCCCAAAACATCACGTAGTCGCGATGTGGGGCGATGCTTAAAGGATCACGCCGCTTTGCTAAGCTCTAGTCCAAAATACTTATATCACGCCACCATGTTACCCAGAAAAGTCACGAGTAGCCAAACTTTTTAGGTACTTCGCATCAAAAGGCAGCTAATCGGCAATTAAATCCGGCGAGGCGCGCGTTGCACCTCGCCGGAAACGTTCACACTAGCCCAGCGCAGTGAGGCTTACTCGGCTTTTTCCAACAGATCGAAGTGGAACTCCAACGATGAGCCGAAGACCACACCGGAGATGTCGTCGCGGTAGGCGTAGTTTTCCGTGCCCACATAAACCGGCAAGGTCACCACGTCCTCCGCGTAAAGTTGCTGCAAGTCCGCATAGACTTTCGCACGCTCTTCGGGGTTGTTGACCAGGGCGCGCGCTTGCTTGATGTACTCGTCCATCTGCTCGTTGCAGTAGAACACGCCCATATTGTCTGAGCCGCCGCACTCGGCGAAGGGGTCAATGTAGTTGCTGCTGTCGGCGAAGTCGAAGAACCAGCCCAGCATGAAGATCGGGTAATCGCCGGAGGTCGCGGCCTCAATGTAGGTGCTCCACTCGGCCACCTGCAAATTGACCTCGACAACGCCCGTGCGCTCCAGTTGTTCCTTGATCACGGTCACCACGTCCACCATCGTATCGCCGTAGTGTTCGGGCGGATACCACAGATCGAAGGAGCATTTGGCGTCTTCAGAGCAACCGGCCTGCTCAAATTCCTCGCGGGCCTTGTCTGTGTCGGCAAAGCCGTACACGTCCAAAAACGCCTCGGTCGCGCCCAAGAACCCGGGCGGGATCATGGAGTAGAGCGGGGAAACCGCACCGCTCAGCGCGCGGTCTACGATCTCGTCGCGGTCGATGGCATAGGCAAAGCCCTTGCGGATGTGGATGTTGCCGCCGATTTCGCTCTTGTGTTGGAAGACGATGTAGATGATGCGCCCGGGGGCCGAAACAATGTTGATGCCCTCGGTTTCCCGCAGCCGTTGCAGCTCGGTGAAGGCCAAAGTGCGCATCGCTACGTCAATCTCGCCGGTTTCCAACGCCAACGCCATCTGCGGGGAGTCCTGGTAGTAGCGCACGATGATGTTGGGGGTCTTGGCCGCTTCGCCGTGATAGTACGGGTTGGCCTCAAAGACGGCTTGTTCTTCCGGCACGTATTCTTTGAGGATATAGGGGCCGTTGCCGTAGATGGCATCCGGGAAGTTGCTGATCTCGTCCATCGGGTAGACGTTCGGGTTCACCACGACGTAGGGCACGGTGGCGATCACGTAGGGGAAGAGGTCAAAACGCTCGCTGAGCGTGATCACGACTTTGCCGTCCACAGCCTCGACGCTGTCCACGAACGCTTGTACCAACCACGCCGGATCGCCGTCCAGGTCAATCACGCGCTGGATGCTGGCGGCCACTTGTTCCGCCCCGTAAGGCGTGCCGTCGGCAAACATCAGGTCGGGTTTGAGCGTAAAAGTGTAGGTCAGCCCGTCTTCAGAAACTTCGGGGAAGTCCGCCGCAATGCCCAGCTCCAAATCGGTGGTGCCGGGGGTCAGCTTCAACAGCCCTTCGCTGACGTTGCGCAACAGCTCCCAATCGTGATAGCTGTAAGCGTCGGCGGGGTCGAGCTTGGAGATGCTATCGGTCGTGCCGAGAATAATGGTGTCCGCAGTTTGTGCGACAGTTTCGCTGGCGGGCACATCACTGTTCGCCCCCACCACACCAAAGCTCATGGCGGAAGCGACCAAAACGAGCACAAGCAACCAATTAAAGCGTTTCATACTTCTTCTACTCCTTAAACTTGAACCTATACAGGCCTGAACAGGCTACGGCACGCTTCAGACCGTGTGGCGCGCCCTCGTCGCCTTCGGAACGTGAACGTTGTGGAACGGCCACATGATCTATTGTACAGACGTTATCTGGGTTTGCCTCGTGCATAAGTCACAGTCAGCGCGATACTGCCACCGTCCGAGGGATGTGGGCATGGACGTTGAGGAACATTGTGCACGAGCGAAAGAGGCCTTTTGCCATGCCGCGACCCGTTGGCCCAACCTACACAAGTAAGCATACTATTAGAATGGGCGAAGTGCAAATAAATTTTTGGCTGATAGCGTACCCTGCACGGTTGAAATTCAGATGCGGGTTGAGCGTTGCCCTTCCAAGTGCCCAGTCGCACAGATGCTCTTCGCTCCAATTGCCACACGACGACACGCTTTAACAGGGGGGGGCGAA